>NZ_JAVKEW010000123.1:0-7950 GCF_040226375.1 Coleofasciculus sp. G2-EDA-02
TCAGTAGGGCGTTTTTGACTGCGCCATCCAGGGTTTTTCTCTGGAACTCTAAGAAGACGAGCAAAACGAAGGGACGCGGCTTTAGTTCGTCCCGTAGTATCCTCTTAGAATCCCCCGCGTTTTAACCGGGGGAGAAGTCAAATCTATTTTATGTATTCGTCTTAGTAAAAGTCAGGAGGTTGGGTTGACGCGCCGAAACCCAACAGAATCCTGACTTTCACGGTATGTGGAGCAACGCGAGTATTGATTATGTAGGGGCTCACTTTCACGGCTATCTTTTTGGTTACACCCAGATGTGACTCGCGCCCGCCCCGACTCAGGTTTCTAGACTTGCCGTGAAAAGTTAGAACAGAATCAAGGGCTCGCATCCCCTACTACGGACCCGCTGTTACGATTACCAGATTATCAGGATGGAGTAATTCTTTCGCCGCCTGATTGACTTGTTCTAAGCTAACGGCTTCAATGTGACGGACGAATTCTCGAAGTTCATTGGAGGTTAACCCATAAACTTGATTGTCGAGAATGGTTTGGGCTAAGTTGTCAGGATGGGCAAGTGTCACTGGATATTGGCTGGTAATTGAGCGTTTAGCTGTAGCTACTTCTGTTGCGGTAACTCCTTGCGCCTGTATCTGTTGCAGTAAATTAATCGTATTCGCGATCGCACCTTGAGCATCTTCGGGGGCTGTCTGCATTTCAATCACAAAGGAGCCGTCGTGTATTCCTGTCTGAAAGGAACTGTAAATCCCATAAGTTAAGCCTAAGCGATCGCGAATCACGGTGCCCAAACGACTGGCTAAGGTATCGCCGCCGACAATTTGATTGAGCACTAACGCCGCATAGTATCGCGGATCAGTGCGATTAATCGCGTCAGTACCCATAAATGTCACCGATTGGGATTTCCCTGGTAACACTCGATTGAGACGCACCACCCTAGGAGGTAGCTGAACCGCAGGAATCACTAGCTGAGGCGGCTTCCCTGTGGCTTTCCAAGTGCTGAATTCCTGTTCTAGGAGCGATCGCACCTGCTGGGGTTCAAAGTCGCCAACCAGCGTCAGGATGGTAGTATCGGGACGATAATACTCCTGATAGAATTGCACCACATCATCACGAGTAATTTGACTCAGGCTTTCAGAAGTCGGGAAACTGTGAAAGGGATGATTTACTGGATAAAGGGTTTGGGCTAAGGTACGCTGTGCCAAAGAAGCGGGGTCATCTAATTCGATTTGCAGATCCGTTAATCCCCTTTGACGGCTTAATTCCAATTGTTCCGCCGGAAATGTAGCCTGTTGCAAAACATCGCTGAGGATGGGAATTAAAGAAGACAGATCATTAGACAGAGCACTAGCACTTATAAATGTGCCTTCCCGCGCCGGATAAAATTCTAAATTAATCCCCCGATCCTCTAAACGTTGAGCAAGGAGCAACGCATCCTGAGTCTGAGTTCCATTCATCAGATTTTCAGCCGTGAGTTCCGCTAAACCCGACTTCTGAGGGGGATCATTTGCCCTACCTGCTGAAATATATCCATTTAAAGTCACCGTTGGCGTACTGCGATCGCGCAAAAGTAGCACCTGTATCCCTGAGTTTAAAATAAATTGTTCGGGTAGGGGTTGGTTTGTCGCCACGGTTGAATCAGAAACGACAGGGGGCAAATACTGGGCGACTTCTGCGGGTTCGGCTGGAGACTCAGCATAAAAATGTTCAGTTGTTTTACTAAAACTACCGATACCGCGACTGGGTTCATCCTGAATCTGAGTCGGTTTAAACAAGCCAACAGTACGTTGTTGCAGAGTAAGATACTGTTGGGCAACGCGCTGCACGTCTTGGCTTGATACTTGGGCGATGGCGGCTAAATAGCGATCGATGAAGCGATAATCCCCCGCCGTGGTGTGATCCACCCCTAATTGAAACCCTTGACTCGTGACATCGCGGTTTTCTAGAATCAGTCCTGCTTTGAGTTGAGCTTTGGCGCGGTTGAGTTCAGCATCACTCACGCCTTGGTTTTGTAAAGACGCGATCGCCTCTTGCAGGACGCTATCAATCGCGTTAAGATCTTCACCTGGATCAGTCGTAACAAATAGAGCATACCAGCCCTTAGCCCGGAAATTCGCTGCATACCCCCCCGCATCACTTGCCAATCCAGACTCCACTAAACCTTGATAGATTCGGGAACTACGTCCTGATGTCAAAATATAATCCATCACATCAATCGCCGGGACATCGGGGTGATTAATATCAGGTAGAGGGTAAACCACCTGCACCAGCGCCGCACTACCGGGTTGTTGCAAAACAACAGGATTCTCCCCTGCTTCCCCTAGAAGGGCGGGTTTAGTCAAGTTATCGGTTTGGCGCCATAAGTCATCCGTCAAACCCGCCCCTACACCCCCTGCTCCTCTATCCCTTGCCGTATTGGAACCCACCCTGTCTAAATCCTGCTGACTGACACCGATTGTACCAAAATGCTTATTAACCGCATTCAGAACCCTGTCGGTTTCAAAATCACCAACAATAATCACAGTGGCATTGTCTGGACTGTAATACGTGCGATAATAATCCTTAATCTGCTCCAGGGTAAAACGTTCCACATCGTCCTGAGTGCCACCAACGGGTAAACCATAGGCATGGTTAGGAAAAACTTGCCCCATAACCGCACTATCAAGGCGATATTCTGGGTCATTTTCATACCCTTCCAACTCTGAGATGACCACCCTTTTCTCCGTCGCGAGTTGTTCGCTATTAATCTGGGTATTTTGCATCCGATCCGCTTCTAGAATCAGCAGGGCTTCGAGTTTATCGCGCTTAACGGTGTTGTAATATGCCGTTTGATCGTAACTGGTGAAGGCATTCGATTCTGCCCCTAAAGCACTCAGCAAGCGACCAAATTGAATCGGGCGATTGGTCGTGCCTTTAAACATTAAATGTTCGAGCTGGTGCGAGATTCCATTTAATCCTGGCGGTTCATTGCGCGAGCCGACATTATACCATACCTGGACAGTGACAACAGGGGCATAATGGACTTCTTTGGTGAGAACGGTTAAACCGTTGTCCAGTACAGTTTGGCGAACCGTTTCCGTTAGCGAAAGCGGGGAATCGGGTTTAGGGTTGGGTACAGGGGGTTGAGTCAAAGTTGCTGTATTGGAGAAAAGCAGTACGGCACTGAGGCACAAGCTAAAAAGTAGAATGGGCAAGAAATAGCGATTGAGAAGATGAAACCCAGGCATACGGTTAATAATACTGCTCCTGTGATTTGAGCATTGTACCCTCTAGAGGAACCTCAGAGAATCCGAGTCGCCGAAACCCACCGATAACAAGGACGATGAATCAAGGATATACACTGAAACAATAAACCGTTGCAAACCCTTTCCCGACAAGCAGATGATTAAGCGGTTCTGGCAATGGCTCGTGCGGCTAATTCAGCCAATCTTACCGCCCTTCCTCAAACCAAAACGACAAAGGCGGCTTCAAAAACACCTTAGTGATGCAGAGTATCAGCAGCTATTTCGGCAACTGCTAACTGGGGTGAATCAGGGATGGAACCGGGAACAGATATTACAACATTTGGGATATCACAGCAGCGATCGCTATTTTAAGGTGTGGCTTTTTGAGTATGGGCAGCAGTTGCGGCAATTGCCAGAAGCGGATCATCAGTTTGCTTGGCAGTTATTGCAGATGAGTGGGGTAGGATGTGGAGAATTGGGGGAAATTGCCGCAGAGATTGGTAAGGATTTGTTGGCGAAACCATCAAGGAAAGGGGAGGAAGAGAAAGAAGATAAGGGGGACGAGGATAAATGGGAAAATGCCGATGATGATGCCGCCGCAGCTTTGTTAAATCAAGGGAAACAGCAACTGAAAGCCCAGGATTTTCTCGGTGCGATCGCGTCTTTTGAGAAAGCGATTCAACTCCAACCCGACTCCCCCGAAGCCTGGAATAATCTGGGTTTAGCCTTGGGGCATCTGGGAGACTATGAAAGTGCGATCGCATCTTATGAGAAAGCGATTCAAATTAAACCCGATTACCAATTAGCCTGGTACAACTGGGGTGTAGCGCTGGATAAATTAGGAGAGAAAGAAAGGGCGATCTCACCGATTGAATCTTCAAAAGACGCCAAGGGTATCCGAGATCCCAAAAACCAACACCCATAGAAACCCTGTTGGGGCGATATTCTTAAACTATACCCGACAATTTTGCTGCCATCCGCCTTATCCCCGTTCCCTGTTCCCTGTCAAACCAAAGACGCCAATGTCGTACAAAATCGCTCAACTTCGGCTTCAGTGTTGTAATAATGAACCGAAGCCCTTAACACAGACATAAACCCCCGTGCATCCATATCTAATCGCGTACCTTGGGCAGAAGAAACCGATATATTAATCTTTTCTTGACTCAGTAATCGCTTAATTTCACTTGGTTCTTTCCCCTCCACCGTAAAGCTAACAATCCCACATTTTTGCTGACCTAAATCCTGAACCTTAACCCCATTAACATCCTTGAGTTGATCACGCAATCTTTCAGCTAAAACACAAATCCGGCGTTCAATCGCTGCCAATCCCCAACTTAAGGCATAATCAACAGCCACCCCTAAACCAATTTTTCCAGCATAGTTCGTTTCCCAATTTTCAAACCGACGGGCATCTGAACGAATTTTAAATGTATCCCGACTCACCCATTCAGCCGCTTGCATATCCAAAAAAGGCGGTTCTAATTGCAAAATAACCCCTTCTCTGACATACAAAAATCCAGTTCCTCTGGGTCCGCGTAAGTATTTACGCCCTGTAGCTGAGAGCATATCGCAGCCAATTTCATTCACATCAATGGGCATTTGCCCCACCGATTGACAGGCGTCGAGTAAATATAAAATACCCGCCTCTTTTGCCACTTTCCCCACTTCCACGACTGGGTTAACTAACCCGCCATTGGTGGGAACATGGGTAATCGCAATTAACTTCACCCGCTCATCAATTGCTTGGCGTAATCCAGCAATGGAAATTTGCCCAAATTCATCATTCGGAATCACCTCAATTGTTGCCCCTGTCTTCCGGGCAACTTGCAGAAAAGCAATGAAATTACTACCATATTCCGATACACCTGTAAGAATGCGATCGCCTTTTCCTAGAGGAACGCTATAAAACCCCATATCCCAGGCTCTTGTAGCATTCTCAATCACGGCAACCTCCTGGCGCTGACATCCTAACAAAGTCGCCACCGCATCATAAACCCGTTCCACTGCCTCAAATTCCTGTGCCGCCGCTTCATATCCACCGATTTGGGCTTCTAACTGTAAATGCCCAACCACAGCCTCTAAAACCGACTCTGGCATTAATGCTGCACCCGCATTATTGAAATGTAAAACAGTCTCACAGCCCGGTGTGTCTTGACGGGCGCCTTGCCAATCCAATGTCATGAGCAAAAATTATGTTACCTTAGGAAGGTTGTCACAAATCGCACATTCAGGGTTTCGGGTGTTTCCCTCACAGGAAATCCGCCTGAATGGAGGATAAACCCGAATTAAGGAGTTTAAATTAATTATGCCAGTCGTCTCTTTGGCTCAAATGATGGAGGCAGGGGTTCACTTTGGTCATCAGACCCGCCGTTGGAACCCGAAGATGGATCAGTACATTTATACTGCCCGAAATGGAGTTCATATCATTGACTTGGTGCAAACCGCCCAGTTGATGGAAGAAGCCTACAGCTATATGCGAACCGCTGTAGAACAAGGTAAACGCTGTCTTTTTGTCGGTACCAAGCGGCAAGCAGCGGGAATTATTGCCCAAGAAGCTAGTCGTTGTGGCGCGTACTACGTCAACCAACGCTGGTTGGGTGGAATGTTGACCAACTGGGAAACGATTAAAGGGCGGGTTGAACGACTCAAAGAACTCGAACGCCGCGAAGAAAGTGGTGCCCTTGACCTCTTGCCGAAAAAAGAAGCAGCCGTACTGCGCCGTGAACTGGGCAAGCTGCAAAAATATCTGGGTGGCATCAAAATGATGCGGCGAATCCCCGACATTGTCGTCATCATTGACCAGCGCCGGGAATACAATGCCATCAAAGAGTGTGAAAAACTCGGCATTCCCGTGGTGTCGATGCTTGATACGAATTGTGACCCGGATGTGGTCGATATTCCGATTCCCGCCAATGACGATGCGATTCGCTCGATTAAACTAATTATTGGCAAGTTAGCCGATGCCATCTATGAAGGGCGTCACGGTCAACTGGAGACAGACGACGAGGAGCAAGAGTTTGCCCAAGCCCTAGACGAGATGGAAGACGATTACAGCGACGATGTGGACTCCTTTGAGTCAGACATGGAGGAAAGCGAGGACAGCGCCGAGGAGGAAGGCGAGGACAGCGCCGAGGAGGACGAGGACAGCGAAGAATAAGCAATGATGCATTTGCAGGTCTACCCGATACACTGGGGTTATCTGTCCGTTGTTCACCTGCACTGACAAACAACAAAGGAGGAATAAAGGCAAGATGGCGGAAATATCAGCAAAACTCGTCAAAGAGTTACGGGAAAAAACTGGCGCAGGCATGATGGACTGCAAAAAAGCGCTCAAAGAAAATGACGGCGATATGACCAAAGCCATCGAATGGCTACGTCAGAAAGGGATTGCTTCAGCCGAGAAAAAATCCGGTCGGGTGGCGGCTGAAGGAATTATCGGTAGCTATATCCACACGGGGGGACGAGTTGGTGTCTTAGTGGAAGTTAACTGCGAGACGGATTTTGTTGCCCGTCGCGAGGAATTCCAAGCCTTGGTTAAGGATATCGCGATGCAAGTTGCGGCTTGTCCGAATGTCGAGTATGTGTCGGTGGATGATATCCCAGCCGCTGTTGCCCAAAGGGAAAAAGAAATTGAAATGGGGCGCGATGACCTGGCAAAGAAACCGGATAATATTAAGGAGAAGATTGTTCAGGGTCGGATTGAGAAACGGTTGAAAGAATTATCGTTAATTGATCAACCCTACATCCGGGATCAAAGCAAGTCCGTCGAAGAGTTGGTCAAAGAAACCATTTCCCTGTTGGGGGAAAATATCCAAGTACGTCGCTTTACCCGTTATGTTTTGGGTGAGGGGATTGAATCAGAATAAACTCACTTCGCTGAAGAAGTAGCCGCCCAGACAGGTCAACCAAAATAGCAACTCAACTAACTGTTGTTTATCGTGGTGCCCACCAGTAATATAGAGACGTTGCAGGTAACGTCTCTATATTTCTAGAGAAAGTAGAATGTGGGGTGTAGGCTTGCGCCCTGCCCTTGTGGGAAATAATTTTCAATCTCCTAGTGGACTGACACAGCTAAAATGTTGGAATAGGTTGTAGGTTGGGAAAACGCAAGGAAAACCAACAGAATCTAGGGCTCGCATCCCTTACTAAAAGCCAAATCTAATCTATCAAATTAGGTGTGCCACGCCGCCATCCTAGTGGCGTGGCACAAGTAATTTGATGAATTAAAATTACGCCCGGAAACCGTAGGGGCGCATGGCGTGCGCCCGATTCAATGGTAAAATCTATTCCACAATTTTAGCTGGGTCACGCCAGTAGGTTAGATGGATGAAGAAAATATCCGCCGTAACCCACCCATATTCAGGCGATAAATGTATTGAAATTGACTGAATTTTTGGGTAGATGTTGGGTTCAACTGTGCAAGTAAATTAAACAAGTTCGTAGTTAGGGATGTGAGCCTTTAATTCCTTGATTGACACTCCCACGGCGATAGAGCGCGTGGGATTCTGTATTCAACGTCAAAACTTGCTCTACCAGGCTTGCGCTCCTGTTGCGTAGAGGCTCCAACTCCTACAGCTTTACTTTGGGGATGCCCTCCCCTAGATTTTGCTTTGAGCAAAATGTTTATCGCCGCGTTCCAATCTCTTTGCAGAATTAATCCACACTTACAAACGTGGGTTCTTGTGCTAAGGGACTTTTTTACAATCACTTTGCACTGACTGCATTCAACAGA
>NZ_JAVKEW010000124.1:0-32920 GCF_040226375.1 Coleofasciculus sp. G2-EDA-02
TTGACTTGACTACAGCAAAAGGGAAACTGCAAAGCATCAACTGGAAGTATTTCGAGCCAATCTGGAAAGCTGACGGTTATACTTATGTCCACAAAGGAAAGAAATGTCCATTGATTTAACGATTAGAGGAATAGCGATCGCTTTTGCACGGTTATCCCTTGTAACCCAGATTCCCCATGTCAGTCTGTAGTATGTTAATTCTGGTGTAGTTTGCTTGTCAGGAATTGTATGATCAGTTTACAGTTGGGTATTTGCCGGAATTTAGGGTGATAGGATTAGATGTATAACCTAGTATGCACGCGCTCATCTAGGGAGGAGTTCGATGGCTGGTTTGACGATTAAAGACCTGGAAAAATTGCAGGTGCAACATCCGCACTATCGGATGGAGTTAATCGGTGGGGAGATTATTGTTATGAGTCCTTCAGGGTATGAATCCGATGAAGTTGCGGCGGAGATTATCGCCCAGTTGCGTAATTGGGTCAGACCTCGCCGGTTAGGGCGAGTGACGGCATCCAATGCTGGATTTATTCTCCCCAATGCTTCGGAGGACGTGCGTGCGCCGGATGCGTCTTTTGTCCGAGCCGAGCGATTGCCGCGAACCACAGGAGATTATGCTCAGTTAGTCCCTGATTTAATGTTTGAGGTCAAGTCCAAAACTGACTCTTTGTCCAAGCTGCGTCAGAAAATTCAGGAGTTTCTAGCACTAGGAACACAGGTTGGGGTTTTAGTTGATCCGAGAAGTCGGACGATGGAGGTTTATCGTCCGGGTGTGGAGAAAGTAGTTTTGCGGGATGGTGATGTGCTGACGGTACCGGAACTGCTGCCGGGATGGGAGTTAGCCGTGGCTGAAATTTGGGCACCAGAGTTTGACTAATACCAAATAGTTCTAACCCTAACCGGGAGCATGTCGAATTTAGAAATGGTGATAAACTTAGCGATCGCTAAATCTTTGGGAATCCCCATGACGATGGGAGGCGGAGCCTCCATAAGAGCATTCCCAGGCAGAGCCTGGGAACGAGGGTGTCTCTAGAAAGTAGCTAGATTACTGACGCCAGACTTCATCAACAACATCCCCTGATGAACCGACTAATTGGATATGCAAGGGCATTTGACCGAAGGCATGGGTGGAACAGCTTAAGCAGGGGTCAAAAGCACGAATTCCGGCTTCAACTCGGTTTAATAACCCTTCAGGTATTTCATTCCCGTGGATATAATGTTTGGCAATTTGTGCCACGGTTTTGTTCATCGCCAAGTTATTTTGACCCGTGGCAATAATCATGTTGACTTTCTTGATAATGCCATTTTCATCCACATTATAGTGGTGGAACAATGTGCCTCTGGGCGCTTCACTGACACCGATGCCTTCTAAATTGTTAATTCCGGCTTCAGCACGAGTGCGTTTGGAGACAATATCTGGATCTTCAACTAATTGTTCAATCCGTTCTAAAGCTGCCAGAATTTCCACTAAGCGGGCATAGTGATAGAAGAAGGATGAGGTGGCTACACCCCCGGCGCGATCGCGAAATTCTTGTAACTCCCGATCCGCCGCTTCCGTGCCCATGCGATCGCAGATATTCAGTCGGGCTAATGGACCTACCCGATAAATCCCATCCGGGTATCCTAAGGGTTTATAGTAGGGGAATTTCAAATAAGACCAGGGTTCAACCGCTTCACCCATAAAGTCTCGATAATCATCCTCACTGAGTCCATCCGCCACCATATTCCCTTCACTATCTTTAAAGCGAAGATGACCATCATAATGTTCCCAGACTCCATCTTTGCCGACTAACCCCATAAACAAAGAGGGGAACAGACCAAAGGTTTCCACCTCTGTAGAAAACCGATCCAATAACTGCTTAAACAGCCCCAGGGCGGTATCTAGAGTCGCACGGGATTCCGGTAAGCGATCGCGAATCCAAGCCCGTCCCTCTTCCGATAGAGGCGATCGCACGCCGCCAGGAACCGCCCAAGATGGGTGAATCTTCTTCGCCCCCAGCAGTTCAATCACCGTTTGACCAAACTGGCGTAAGCGAATCCCACTGCGGGCTAAATCCGGATCAGCCGCAATTAACCCAAACACATTCCGAGTCGCTGGATCACTATCCCATCCCAATAAAAAGTCAGGACTACTCAGATGGAAAAACGACAGCGCGTGAGACTGGGTAATTTGTCCCAAATTCATCAGCCGCCGCAATTTCTCACCCGCAGGCGGCACCTTCACCGCTTGAATTTTATCCCCAGTTTTCGCCGACGCCAGTAAATGACTCACCGGACAAATCCCACAAATTCGGGCAGTTATTCCCGCCATTTCCCACATCGGGCGTCCTTCACAGAACTTTTCAAAACCCCGGAATTCCACCACATGAAATCTAGCGTCTTCCACTTCCCCCGCATCATCGAGAAAGATAGAAATTTTCGCGTGTCCTTCAATACGAGTAACCGGATCAATAACAACTGTTTTAGCCATAACATTACCCTTGTTTATTTGTTTCTTTGTCCTTTGCTTATTTTCTTGGTTAATTATTGTTCGTCATCAACTATCAACTTTAACCAATGACAAAGGACATAAGACGAATGACCAATGACTATCCAAACTTAATCATTTCCCGTCCTTCCATAACGGGTTTTTCACCTCGCAGTAAAGGTTCGATTGTTGCTTTAATTCGGTCGGCTGGTGGTGGACAACCGGGCATAAATAAATCAACGTGAACCACCTCATGCACAGGGCGCACGCGGTCTAGTAATTCTGGGACAATTCCAGGGAATTTTGGTAATTGGGGATTAGCGTCTCCCAACTCCAAATAACAGCGCTTCAGCACAGGTTCTGCCCCTCCCAACATATTCCGCAGGGCGGGTACATTCGCGGTTACAGCACAATCGCCAAAGGAAATCAGGAATTTGGTGCGTTCTCTGGCTATGCGAATTAACTCTAAGTTTTCTTCATTAGCGATACCCCCTTCTACTAAACAAACATCCACGTCTTCGGGGTAGTCTTTAATATCAGAAGCCACGGGGCTAAAAACCACATCCACTTTCTCCGCCAATTCCAGTAGCCACTCGTCTAAATCCAGAAAGGACATGTGACAGCCGGAACAGCCACACAACCAAATCGTCGCCAGTTTTATCTTTGCCATGTTTTATTTCTCCCATAATTGGTGATTTGTCATTCGTCATTGGTTAGCTCCCCCTGCTCCCCCTGCTTCCCCTGCTCCCCCTGCTCCCCCTGCTCCCCCTGCTCCCCCTGCTCCCTCTGCTTCTCTACGTCACCGCGTCCATTTTCGATCTTCCCGTGCTGTGACCAAAAATTCTACTTTCCCTCTGTCTTTTTCCATTTCCGCGACTGTGGAACCTTTGCGGAAAAGAGAACCTGTGGGACAAGCATCTACACACTTACCACAAGAGGTACAGGCTTCCACCTCTCCCCAAGGTTGAGCTAACCCGCTAATTACACGGGAAGCCGGACCTCGCCCTGCCACATCCCAGACGTGGGCGCCTTCGATTTCATCACAGACTCGCACGCATCGGGTACAGAGAATACAGCGGTTGTGATCGATGCCGAAGCGATCGTGAGACACATCCACCCCTCGTTCTGGAAAGCGGTAGGGGAAACGGGTGTGATCCATCCCCACCTCAATTGCCACATCTTGTAGTTGGCAATTGCCATTGGCTACACAGACTGCACAGATGTGATTGCCTTCGGAAAACAGCATCTCGACAACCATGCGGCGGTATTCTTGGATCGTTTCGGTATTGGTATGAACTTTCATTCCCTCTGCTACCTCAGTAACGCAGGCAGGTAGGAGTTTGTTAATACCTTCAATCTGCACCAAACACAACCGACAAGCGCCCACATCGGTAACCCCTTCTAGATGACACAATGTAGGGATATGGACACCTGCTTCTTTGGCTGCGGTTAGGAGGGTGGCGCCTTCTTCAATGGCGAGATCAACACCATCAATTGTCAATGTTTTTACTGACATATCATTTTTCGTCCTTTGTCATTGGTTATTGGTCATTTATCATTGGTCATTCGTCAACAAACTTATAACTTATGACTGTGAATAATGGCGGGTTTTGTTTTTCCGTTATCGGTGGGGCGGGCGGGTTTTGTTTTTCCGTTATCGGTGGGGCGGGCGGGTTTTGTTTTTCCGTTATCGGTGGGGAGGGCGGGTTTTGTTTTTCCGTTATCTGTGAATATCTGAATTTAGTCCCTAAACCCGCCCCGACAATGTCCCTAAACCCGCCCCGACAATTGTCCCTAAACCCGCCCCGACAATTGTCCCTAAACCCGCCCCGACAATTGACTGATGACTTATGACTTCACTGCCACTTTTCCATTCGGGCTATCCTGAAGCAGCGCCAGATACTCATCCCGGAAATAGTGCAGCGTACTCAGGACGGGATTGGGTGCGGTTTGACCCAAACCACATAGACTGGTGTCTTTCACCATGCCACAGAGCTGTTCAAGCTGTTCAATATCTCTCATCGTGGCTTCTCCCTTGAGGATCTTGGTCAGCGCTTGATACATTTGCACTGTTCCAACCCGACAGGGAATGCATTTACCGCAAGTTTCTCCGCGACAGAATTCCATGTAAAACTGGGCAACTTCAATCATACTGGTGGTTTCATCCATTACCACCATACCGCCGGAACCCATCATTGAGCCGATTTTAGTCAAGGAGTCGTAGTCTACGGGGGTGTCGAGGAGTGATGCGGGAATGCAACCACCAGAAGGACCACCTGTCTGCACCGCCTTGACTTCACCATCGGGTACGCCGCCACCCATTTCTTCAATGATTTCCCGCAGCGTGATACCCATGGGAACTTCAATCAAACCATTATTGCGGATTTTACCCGTTAGGGCGAACACTTTCGTCCCTTTGCTCTTTTCGGTGCCGATATTGGCGTACCATTCGGCTCCTTCCCGAATAATGGCGGCAATATTAGCAAAGGTTTCGACATTATTAATTAAAGTAGGACATCCCCATAAGCCCGATTGCGCGGGGTAGGGGGGGCGGGGGCGAGGCATTCCCCGTCCGCCTTCTACGGAGGCGATTAAGGCGGTTTCTTCACCGCAGACGAAAGCACCTGCACCGATGCGGATATCAACTTTAAAGTCAAAGGGAGAGCCGAAGATTTGACTCCCTAGAAGGCTGAGTTTTTTAGCTTGCTTGATTGCCTTTTGCAGGCGATCGATCGCGAGAGGATATTCAGCCCGGACATAGATGAAAGCTTGTGTAGCACCAACCGCATAACCTGCGATCGCCATTCCTTCTAGAACCCGATGGGGGTCACTCTCTAACACCGAGCGATCCATGAACGCACCAGGATCACCCTCATCCGCATTACAGATCACATATTTTTGCTCCCCAGGCATCTTCGCCATGGTTGCCCATTTCAATCCCGTGGGATAGCCGCCGCCACCGCGTCCCCGCAACCCACTCTTGCTGATTTCATCGACAACCTCAGCCGGGGTCATATCATGAATAACTTTATAAAGGGATTGATACCCCCCCGCCGCAATATATTCTTCAATCCGTTCTGGGTCAATTTTGCCACTGGTTTCCCGGACGATTCGCATTTGGCGAGCAAAAAAGGGGTGATTCAGATCGCCCTCATCTGCCGTGGCTGTCCCGCCGTTAAGCGCTTCAATAATACTAGCGGCATCATCGGGAGTTACTTCTTCATATAGTTTTTCCTGGGGATCGATTTCCACCAAAGGACCTCGCCCACAGAACCCCATACAACCGACACCAACCACTTGCACGCGATCGCCTAATCCTGCTGTTTTAACCGCTCCCTCTAAATTTTTCTTTACACCCAAGGAATTTGCCGCTTGGCAACCCGTTGACGTACAGCAATGTACCCGGATGCTTTTTTGCGCCTTGCGTTCTTCCTCAGCAATTTCTTGCAGTTCCGTTAAGTCCATCTTTTTCTCTCCTCATCAGTTATGGAATCAACCCACCCGCACAAAATTCATTAATCCATCCATCCCTTCACCTTCTCCAGTGCCAATTCTGCGGTTTGTTTCGGCGCAACTGTGCCATCAAACACCACGGCGGGGGCGATACCGCAGGCACCAAGACAACGGGCGCTGAGCAAGGACATTTCGCCATCGGGGGTGGTGTCACCCACTTTGATGCCAAGATGCTCCTCTAGTGCCGATAACACTTGTCCGCCGCCTTTGACGTAACAAGCCGTACCCGTACAAACCACACAAGTATGAGTGCCACCGGGCTTCAGGGAGAATAGATGGTAAAATGTCGCCACCCCATACACCCGACTCAGGGGGAGTTTTAGCCCTCGTGCTACATACAGCAACACGTCCTCCTCCAGATAGCCAAAGGCTTCCTGTGCTTTATGGAGAACTTCAATCAAAACATCAGGACGATACTGAGCCCGCTTCATAGTGATATCCAGGACTTTGAAGCGCTTATCACCACTGGGATGTCCTGTCTTGGCTTCCTTTGGTTTTTTCGCAGCAGTGGTGTCTGCACGAGCCGTGGGCGCAGTTGCCATAGTTAACTCTCCTTTATTTGAGTATCTGTCGGGTGGGCAAATGCCCACCCCACAACAGGTTTACACCGCAGGTACGGCAGGTTGGGTATCGCTTATACTGGTGTCACCGATCGCACCATTGCCGTTGACGGTTTCGACATCAGGAAGCTCTCCCAAGTCGCCATAATAGGCTTTGGTGAGGATTTCCTTAAGGTCTTCAATCAAGGGATAGCGGGGGTTCGCGCCAGTACACTGATCATCGAATGCCTGATCCGCTACTTCGTCAAGTTTGGCGAAATATTCCGCTTCACTTTCCTTAATCACATCCTTCAGCGCCGCCGGAATCCCCACCTGACGCTTGAGTTCCTCAATTGCCCCAATCAGGTGATTGATTTTCTCGTTTTCGGTATCGCCGCCCAAGTGCAGGTAATCGGCAATCCGAGAATAGCGCCATTTGGCATTGGGATACTTGTACTGGGAGAACGTCGCCTGCTTAAAGGGCGCGTCTGTGGCGTTGTAGCGAATAACATGGGAAATTAACATGGCATTCGCTAACCCGTGGGGAACATGGAAGATTGCCCCTAATTGGTGTGCCATGGAGTGACAGATTCCCAGGAAACTATTGGCAAACGCCATTCCCGCCATCGTGGCGGCATAGTGCATTTTCTCCCGCGCCTTGGGATCATTTGCCCCATTTTTGTAGGCTGAAGGCAGGTATTTAAAGATCAGCCGGGTAGCTTCGAGTGCCAACCCATTGGTATATTCACTGGCTAACACCGAGACATAAGCTTCTAAAGCATGAGTCAAGGCATCGACGCCCCCGAATGCGGTGAGACTCTTGGGCATATTTAGGACTAATTCGGGATCAACGATCGCCATATTTGGCGTTAGGGCATAGTCTGCCAAGGGATACTTGATATTGTTGCGGCGATCCGTTACTACCGCAAACGGTGTGACTTCTGAACCCGTTCCCGATGTCGTGGGAATTGCCACCATTATCGCTTTCTCACCCAGGGGGGGGAGTTCATATACCCGCTTGCGGATATCCATGAACCGCATCGCGAGTCCTTCAAATTCAATCTCTGGATGCTCATACATCAGCCACATAATTTTGGCAGCATCCATGGGCGAACCCCCACCCAAGGCGATAATCACATCAGGCTTGAAGGTGTTCATCAACGTCAATCCCCGTTGTACGGTTTCTAAGGAGGGGTCTGGCTCTACGTCATAGAAGATATCGTATTTGATACCAATTTCAGCCAAAACCTCTTCGACGCTAGCCGTCATCCCCAGATCGTAAATGGGTTTGTCGGTGACAATAAATGCCCGTTGCTTCCCAGCTAACTCCCGCAGCGCTACGGGCAAAGACCCATACTTAAAGTACACCTTGGGCGGTATCCGGAACCATAGCATATTTTCCCGCCGTTCCGCGATCGTTTTTATGTTCAGCAGGTGTTCCGGTCCAACGTTTTCACTGATGGAGTTTCCACCCCAGGTGCCGCAGCCTAGTGTCAGGGAGGGATCAAGGCGGAAGTTATAGATATCCCCGATCGCACCTTGGGATGAGGGGGTGTTAATTAAGACGCGAGACGCCTGAACTTGGTCTTCAAACCGTTTAATATGTTCAACATTCGCTGGATTGGTATAGAGGACAGCCGTATGTCCTCGTCCGCCAAATTCCACTAACTCTCCAGCTTTATCTACCGCATCCTCAAAGTTTTTGGCACGATACATTGCCAGGATGGGCGAGAGTTTCTCGAAGGAAAAGGGTTCGTCTATGCCAATCTTTTCTACTTCCCCAATAATCACCCGGGTTTGTTCCGGTAAGGAAAATCCGGCTAATTCGGCTAACTTTTCCACAGGTTGACCAACAATTTCGGCATTTAAACGCCCATCGACAATAATTTTACTCCCCAGTTTTTCCCGTTCCTCTGGTTTCAGGAAGTAAGCACCGCGATTAATAAATTCTTGGCGAACTTCCTCGTAAACATCATCTAAGACAATCACCGACTGCTCACTGGCGCAGATCATGCCATTGTCAAAGGTTTTACTCAGAATAATCGAAGAAACCGCCATTTTAATATGGGCGCTCGAGTCAATCACCGCTGGCGTGTTTCCTGCACCAACACCCAGAGACGGATGACCCGAAGAATAGGCGGCTTTCACCATTCCCGGACCCCCTGTCGCCAGGATCAGCTTGATATCGGGGTGCTGCATTAAAGCTTGGGAAAGAGACACCGTGGGTTCATCAATCCAGCCGATAATATGCTCTGGTGCGCCAGCCGCTACCGCCGCTTCTAAGACGACTTTTGCCGCTTCCAGGGTGCATTGTTTGGCACGGGGATGGGGGGAGAAGATAATCCCATTGCGGGTTTTTAGGGCAATCAGTGCCTTAAAAATCGCGGTCGAGGTGGGGTTGGTGGTGGGTACGATCCCCGCTAAAATACCAACGGGTTCAGCAATTTTCTGGAAACCGAAGGATTTATCCTCTTCTACAACGCCACAGGTTTTGTCTTTTTTGTACTTGTTGTAGATCATTTCCGATGCAAAGTGGTTTTTAATCACTTTGTCTTCAACGACTCCCATGGCGGTTTCACTAACTGCCAGTTTTGCTAGAGGAATACGGGCAGCATTGGCAGCGAGTGCCGCTTTTTTAAAGATGGCATCGACCTGCTCTTGAGTGTAGCTAGCGTATTGGGTTTGAGCTGCTTTAACCCGTTTAATTAATTCTTCGAGTTCCTGATGGTTTGTGACTTTAATCATGTTGGTTGCGGTAAGTTTCGTCATGGGTCAATATTTAATGTCCCTCACACCCACTATTGATTTTGTTCTTGTTATTTCTCGTTTACTAATCGGGCAGATTTCCCAGCTAAAGCGACTGAGTTTCTCCCTGAATAGCAACCATAGTTTTGCCACTTACTTTTGCTTGCACCCTTACATTTGCGTCATGGCAAACTGAGCTACTCCCAGTATAAAGTGGGTATGACTTCATAAAAATCTCCTCATTGGAATACTCAAATTTGCTCCGGCTAATCCCCTAGAATGATTCGATTCAACAATAATTAATCAGACCGTTGATTAATCAGACAGTTCCTCCCCATGCAGTATAGACCAAGAATTCATGACTAGGGTAGTCCAGGGAATCTCAGGAATACTTTTTCTTCCCGTCACACTTACTATACTATCTCGAACGAGGGATTCATACATTAATAAATCAATGAAATTTTTAGGATTGCGCTAGACTTTAGCCTCCTGGATTTTAGAATTTCTTAATAAACAACGCTCTAGTTGTTCAAACGCCAGACTAGCTTTTTTCAACCAACCAAAACTGTTAACCATGAACCAAGCATCAGACAAGGCGTCTGCATGTCCTTAATAGCACTTGCCGTATCGGTTTGTCGATAGGGGGAGAATTACCCCTGAGGGGACTATGTTCCTCTATCTCCAGACGTAAACGTTGCAATTTTAAAATAAACTTAACACAATGAAATTATTCTTTTAATATTGATAGGCTTAGCCGAACCCATCAAGATAGCGGTGTTTATACGCAACCGGAACTATTTGACCCAGAACGCTTTAACCCTCAAAGGGCGGAGGATAAAGCCAAACCCTTTAGTTATGTAGCCTTTGGCGGTGGGGTGCGCGAATGTTTGGGGCGGGAGTTTGCCAAATTGGAGATGAAATTATTTACCGCGTTGTTAGTGCGAGATTATCAGTGGGAACTGCTTCCGGAACAGGATTGGGATATGGTTAAATTACCGACACCCCACCCCCGCGATGGTTTGCGGGTTAAGTTTTGGCGGCGACAGGGACACAAGTAGGTTTTTGTCACTGATGAATAACCACAGGCGTTCCTACAGACGCCCAATTATATAACCACTCGGCGTGATCAACTGCTACATTCACACAACCGTGGCTCATCGGAGTCCCAAAGTTATTGTGCCAATAAGCCCCATGAATGGCATAGCCACCTTGGTAATACATGGTATAGGGAACATTAGAAACATCATAACCGGGACCACGCATGCGATCGCGCCGCAGCTTGGTTTGAATGTTAAAGACGCCGGTACGGGTAGGTGTAGCGCTTTTCCCGGTGGAGACAATCACCGCATAGACTTGAGTCCCCCCTTCCCACGCAATTAACCGTTGATTGCTTACATCAATTTGAATCCAGCGCTGGTTCGTATTTTGCAGCGCCGTCATTTTGCTGGCAATCTGTTCACTTTGGGGTGTAGGATGGGCGACGGGTGTATTAAACCCAAACACGGTTATGGCTAAGGCGACACCCGCGAGGAGGGTTCCTGAATGGCGCACCCACTTGGTAGACCTGATGGTTTTCATGGAAACTTCTGAGGTAACAGCATAATCCTCTTAGTTCCATTTTATGGATTATGGTTAAATTGAGATCGAAGTTTTTTCGCCCGTTGGGTAATCTCTTGCCAATCCCCAGACGCGATGAGGGGTTTGGGAAACAAATCTCCTGCCAAACCGACCGCGATCGCACCGGCTGTGATAAAGTCTTTAGCATTGGCGAACGTTACGCCGCCTGTAGGAATCAAGGGAATATGACCCAGAGGTCCTTGTAAGGCTTTGATATAGTTAACACCGCCTACCGCCTGGATAGGAAACACTTTAACGCAACTTGCCCCCGCATCAATAGCCGTAACAATTTCGCTGGGAGAAAGTGCACCGGGAACGATGGGAACTCCAGCGTTAACAGCCGTATTAATTAGAGTGGTATTGGTATGAGGAGTAAACAGAAACTCAGCCCCCGCATCAATAGCTTGATGTACCTGTTCCAGGTTTAATAATGTCCCTGTACCAACCGTACAGTTTGGTAACTCTTGGCGCAGATGACGAATTAATTCCGCAGCCGCGTCTGTATTCCAGGTAATCTCAATTAACTTTATTCCCCCCGCGGCTACCGCCAGCGCCATTTGACGTCCTAACGATTGGTCAGACGCCCGAATCACAGCAATGATACGATGCTCTTGCAGAAGAGTCAACCAAGATTCATTTGATATACTCACAATTTTATTGATGCTTACTGATATCACCGACTGCGTTTGTAGTTGCGATGCGAGCGCCATACACGTCGAAGCACTTACCACAAACAGGTTCGTAGTTGCGATGCGAGCGCCATACACCCTTACTTAAAGGCTGACTACAAACTCTTAACAGTTTTCGCGGAAGTCCTCACCCTCAGTGATAGCAGGGTGAGGATGGACAGCAGGAAATCGGAGGCACGGAGATTTCCAAATCATCTTAACGCACTGAGTCCTTTGTAGTACAATGAGAATAGCTCACCTAGGTCTACATGGTAAGGCATGGGAAGACAGATGGTTGAGTCAGGTGTGATAGAGATGTAGTCAAAAGCGCGTTAATGAACTCGACCACCGTTCGCTTTTAGCGTCCAGAAAAGAATAGCGCAAGATGCCTATTAGCATTATTCGGTTAGAACTCTAACCACAAACCGCGAAAGCCAAGCGGACTAACAAAATATACTGCCTGTGGAAGACGGGCGGCTGCCTGTGGACGCTGAGTAAGACCATCACCAGATTGAGTTCTGGACTTTTCTTAAAAAAAAGTACCCAACGTGGCATCGACGGATGAAGCGGGAAATCCCAAAGACGAATAAGACCGTCCTTGCTTGCTAGTTGGAAGCCCCAAATAAGAGCGAAGCAAGTTGGGGTACTTCACTTCAGTAACATTTACTCTAGGTTGAGTCGTATAAATAATTCAAGGATTATAGTCAGGGCTTCAGAGTTATTTTACAGGCTAAAGCCCTTACTACGAACTACAAACTAATTCACCGCTTAGCCATAGCCGTTTGCAGCCATTGCTGTAACTGTTGCTTAACCTGTCGTTCCCTTTGGGCAACGGTTGCACCAGCTTCACCCATCTTATTCTCAAACTCAGCTTGCTTGTATTCTACAACACTGGGTTCTACAGTTTGAGATTGTGCTTTTAGTTGGTTGTACCAGGCGGCAAAATTCTCTAAGCGCTGCTTCAAACGCTCATAGCGATTGCGCTCAATTTCAGCCCCATTGATATCACGATTGACCTCGTGATTATTCATCGTAGCATATTGATTCTGCACATCCGTATAAGCTTGGCGCAAATAGGGCAACAGGCGATTTTTAAGCGCTTTTGAGACGGCGATAATGATAGCTTTGGAACGAAGCCCAGGTGTTTTTGGCGCGGCTTCATCGTTTTCGTTCTCGATTTTATTTACCCTTGCCAAAATCTCCGATAAGTTTTCTTGAAAAATCCCGCGAATTTCACCCGTTCCGTCTTTCACTTCAGCCAATGTTTTCGAGAAAGCCTCTTGGACAATTTCTTGAATTCGTTCTGCCCGTTCCCGTTCTGCGGATTTAGCTTTCTGAAACTCAGTGGTGATGCGTTCTTTAGTAGAGTGAGACATTTTTTATCCCTCGTCGCTTTGATTAACTCGGTTTCGAGACTTCTGGTAAAAAGCTTTTCTACTCCCAATTTAATTTTGCCAAATTTATCCCTAACTTTCCGGTGTGGTTTACCCCCAGTTTTGGCGTATTAATTCGACAAACGGTAGGGAGACTAGGACATCAGGTACGGATATCCGACGATTGAGCTTGTTTCATCAACTATCCAATTGAGGCGGATTCCTGTTTCCTTCTTTCCCCCCTTTGAAAGGGGGGCTAGGGGGGATCTCCCGATGTTCAATACACACTTCCCAGTCTTATTGTGCATTTTCCCAACCTACTTGACTCTCTTGAAAGCAGGGAACAGGAAATAAAGGCAGAAGTCTAGGATATATTATTTTACCCTTGGCTTTTGGCTTGATTCTTCGCCACGAATAATGTTTTATTTAAGAGAAAAACAACAATTTGACAATAAGGTCTATATTTAGCTTTTTTAGTCACATTGTAAATTTCCTTACTTAAAATGCCAACCGTCCAAGAGTTAGATGGAGATTTTTTACGCAAGCCCTCCATCACAGCACCCATAGCCGCTTGGCGATTTCTAATCAAAGTTTCTGAATTGAGATTCAAAACCTCGTTTAATTCGTTATTAATCGTTTCATCATCAGAGTAGATTTCACCCTTACTGTTGTATATTGTAGAGACGCGATGCAAGAAGCGTCTGGGCGGGCGCGAGTTACATCAGGTTGCAACGGAAAAGATAGTAGTGAAACCCGCCCCTACACAATCTACAAATCTCCCAATCTCTCACTCAAAACTTACCTCCCTTCGTTGCGCCACATACAGTGAAAACTAAGAAATTAAACCACCTTTGGTTTCGTTCCTCAACTCAACCTACTAAGGTGATAAAAGGTGATATGCTCCCTTCACATTCGCGTTATCCAGAATCCTCTTTTTCCAGCAAAGCCAATAAATCCAATTCTTTATTCACTACATACATCACCGGATTCTTCTGCTTAATCACATTACCCTCTTGCACCGCTCTTTTTAACCAATCCTCCATCTGTCCTTTTCGTACCTGCAACGAATCAGCCAGAGATTTCGCATCTTGAGGTTGCTCTAACTGGTTGAGGATAAAGGGTAAAACTGCTTCATAGATATCTTTGGCAGGTAAATTAATGGAAATCTTTTTATCCCCGCCTAAATCATCTCCGGCTGAGGATTTCTCAGACTCTATTACTCCCTCATCAGCTTAGCTTTCTTCAGCCTCAGCTATAGCGGCGTCTAAAATTGTACGCAACGGTTTATTCCAAGGGGCTTCTGGAAAAACGATTCCTCCCTTTTCCAGCAATTTCTGATTCCCTTCGGGTACAGTTCCCTGCATTCGTACAAAAACCGGGACATCTTTTACCTGTCTCAACACCTCAGTCGCCCCCGCCCAGGTTCCACCTTTACCAACAGCAGAACTAATCACTAACGCATAATCAGCTAACGCATAAATATACTTGTTTCGCCCCATAGCATTACCCGTGCTGAAACTCGCTTCGGGGTCATAGGCAGACACTAATGTCAGTCTACCTTCTTTAATTCCAGCACGATACTTACTCGCCACAGCCGCCTTCGTTAAACTATCAGCAAGTACACCCACAGCGTTCCCACCTGCTGCTAATATACCTAACATGGAAGCTTGATCTACCCCACGCGCCCCACCAGAAATCACATTGATTCCTTGTTCAGCGCATATCTGGACAACTCTTTGAGTATAATTGAGTCCTTCTTGATCAACATCACGAGAACCAACGATAGCCAACCCAGCTTGAGAAAGCAATTCTCTATTCCCAATTCCATAGAGAATAGCGGGTGCATTATGCTTCAATCTTTGCTTCAGATATTGAGGATAGGAAGCGTCACCTCGTCCCAATATCCATAACCCCTGATTCATCCACTTTTCCACCGCCAAACCTAGCATAACACCGCGCTCAAGTAAAGCGACTAACCGCTGAGAATCAAGCTTGCCAATGGTAATTTGAGATAAGCGATTTTTCAGGGTTTGATCAAGCAAATCCTCCGGAATCATGTCATTTTCCAGCAACCAACTCGCTACCGTATTATACTCGCTCAGGGTTAAGGGTTTGGGTTCAGTTTGACGATTTTGTCCAAAGCTGGCACACAATAATAAAATGGCTTGAGTATTGGGTGACAGCAGATGGTAATCCATAATCTTCTAATTTGCCTACGTTAACGAATTGAGTGTCAATGCCAACGGAAAAACATGACCACTTCCAGCACGACGTAACAGTGCAGCAATGACAGTGAATGTCCAACGTGAATCTACCATATCATCAATTAAGAATACTGCACCCTTCATCCCTTGCCAAGGGTTCACTTCAAAGACACCATCGAGGTTATGCGCTTGCTGATAACTATTCCCCATCTGTTTTTGTGGCTGAGTCTGGCGAACTTTCTGCACAATTGGCTGAAAGGGTAGTTGTAATTGATTGGCGAGTCGTTGGGCAAAATTTGGCACAAGTTGTGGATGACTTAAGGAAGGAACACAAGTTACCCAAGTAGGAAAAGGTTGAGGTTGCCAACGTTGAATCATATCAAATGCACCCTGCACCAAGGCGTCATCAAAATCATGATTATTGTATTTCCCTTGTTTAACTAATTCTCCCCAACCTGCATCACCCCAAAGTGATAATGCTCGTCCGGGTTCAGCGCGTAAATTGTCGCGAATTATCCCAGAAAACCCATAACTAGGGAGCGCTTTAGATGCCCATTTTTTACGAGGTTCGATAATTTGGTCACTACGACGGAGATACTGAATTGCTTGATTAACTCGGTCTAGTGAATAGGTTTCGGGTAATAACGGTCTACCCAAGCATACCGCACATTTACCGCAAGGCGTTGGCTGCGGATCATCTAATTCTCTGGCGAGAAATGTCATCAAGCATTCTCGACTATTCATATAGTCAAACATGCGAGCTTGTTCTTGGTGACGAATTTGGGTTAACCCTTCAATTTTCTCCGTATCCGGTTGATAAAATACGGGCGTCGCATACCATTTAGAGCCTTGCTTGGTGACAGGTGCAGGGGACTCTAGGGATAACAGTTTCAACACCTTCTGAATTTGTCCGTTAGAAAGATTGAGATGCTGCTCGATTTGAGGAACAGATAATCCATCCTCGGCTTGTTCTAATGCATTTAAAACCTCCTGAACATGAGCCTCTGGCGGCAAGGCAGTTTGAATAAAATAATCCGTAATTTCCTGATCTTCATCACCACTGAGCAGAATTCCATAAGCTTGCTCTACCGCTCTCCCCGCGCGTCCGACTTGTTGGTAATAATGAACCACAGAACCCGGACGCTGGTAGTGAATAACAAATCCTAAATCCGGTTTATCAAACCCCATTCCTAAAGCAGTTGTAGCGACTAAAGCTTTAATTTCATTGTTAAGGAGTTGGTCTTCTAAGGTTAAACGCTGTTCATTGGTTAGCTTGGCATGGTAGGCTTGAGCATGAATCCCTTGCTGATTTAACCAATGGGCAACTCGTTCGGTATCTTTGATAGTTAATGCGTAAATAATCCCACTTCCGGGTAAATTTGGCAGGTGTTCAGCTAACCACGCCATGCGTGCGGCGGGACTCGGTAATTTAATGGTTTGTAATTGTAAGCTTTTTCGGGTTAGAGTACCTCTGGATACCCGCAAATTGGCACCCAGTTGCGTAATAATATCGTTAACTACTCGGTTATTTGCCGTAGCAGTTGTGGCGAGGGCGGGAATGGTTTGAGGAAGCGCTTGCAAAACGCGGACGATGCGCCGATAGTCTGGTCGAAAATCATGTCCCCAGTCGGAGATACAATGGGCTTCATCAACAACGAATAAGCCAATTCGTTGCGATATGGGTAACAGAATCCTTTGGCGAAAGTCTTCGTTGGCGAGTCGTTCGGGAGAAATGAGCAGAATATCAATGATTCCTGCTTGTAATTGAGCGTTAATCTGTTCCCATTCCTCTGGATTACTGGAGTTAATCGTGGCGGCGTTAATCTTAATCCGTTCAGCGGCGACAATTTGATTTCGCATCAAAGCTAGGAGGGGTGAAATTAGCAGGGTGGAACCCGCACCACTATTTCGCAGCAAGCGAGTAGCGAGAAAGTAGACAATGCTTTTCCCCCAGCCTGTGCGTTGTACAACCAGGAGCCGCGATCGCGCTAGAATTATGCTAGCGATGGCTTCCCATTGTCCATCCCGAAATTGAGCAGTTGGGTTGTTGAGAGCTTGGCGCAGCAGTGACAGCGCTTGGGCTTTGAGTTGGGTTGTCATATCGATACACCGTAGCGATAATAGCCAAGGCGGGTTTAGTTTCATTAGGGGTTTTCTTCGGAATGTTATCAGTAAAACCCGTCCCTACTGTCCTCAAATTCAAATCAACTTATTCATCAAAACTCTGTACAGAATCTCCGTCACTTCCGTAGCTATTCTAGCATCAAGCTTGACAACTTCTCGGTCTTTGTTCCTTGGTTCAAGCGCTTTCCCTACCCGCAATGCCATACTCAAGGTAAAATATTTGGCAGAACCTCCTACCTAAAGTATCAGATATTATATCCTTTTAGAGAGACGTTTTACCGGAACGCCTCTCCCTAATAGAGCCTGCTATATCTGGCACAATCTTTTCTGCCTACTCTAGATACTTAGTGAGACAGGTTTTGTTGTCGCATCCTGAGTTTATCCAAAAACTGGATAACTACCCTTTCCATCGGTCTATCTTGAATCCTTTGAACAAATTTAGTTAATGGGTTGAGTTCAATAACATAATTCCCAATTTGAATCCCCAGCGGTGCTAAATGCTTACCGGATAGTTCCTGGTGCAGTAAGGGAAACTTGCCCTGCTTTAAATAATCAATGAGCCAGAGCACATCACTATTTCTTCTGTGTTCCTCATCTTTAAATCTGTCCTGCTCACTTCCAGCAATCGTATCCTTGTCAAAAGAAATAATGCCTGTTAAATTAAACAGTGGGCTTTTGCTGATATAGCATAGAGTTTGTTCCCTTGTGGGAATTACCCCCAGGTTTTTTGAGTCGAGGAAACGGGCGATGAAAGCTAGAGGTCGAGGAATGGCACTTTGCGTATCACTAATATCAGGTGCGATGAGTAAAGAGGGTTGACCTTTGATAGCACGTTGTAGGTCAGGACTATCGAGGATACTTTCTTCAATTTGTCGAATCTGACTGTCCGCGTCTGAATTACACCGCTTTAAAATATCTCGCCATCTGTCGCCACTTAAAAGCTCTAAAAGGGCGATGTACTTGCACCCTAAACTGTGACCTACCCAAAAATAGTTTTCTGGATTTTGATAAACTTCAGTTGGATAGTTGAGTTTATTGGCAATTTGGGAAATTTCCTTGGACAGAACTTTCTGTTCTTTTAACAAATTAATTGAAACAGACCAATGGCGAAAGGTAAACCGGAAGGGTAGAGCAATGATCGTATAACCTTCATCAAACAACGCTTTTAATAAATAGCGATAAAAAACGGTCGGGAAACTGCCAAAGAAAGCACCGCCGATAAATTGAATAACACCTTTGGGATTGGGATGAATAGCAACCCAACTAAAGGAAAGTGGCGAAAATTTGATTTTCTCGTTCATATCAGTTAATTTTGCTTTTGGATCAATAAAAAGGGAGCCGAAATGTCTCTGCTGATGAAATCTGACCATGTAGTAAGCAGAAGGAAAATTGGTATATTTCCTAAGTATGGTAGTAGAGACGTAACCGGCTACATCTCTACTATCTTTTTGGTCAAAATCCAGGTTGACACAGACTGGATTACGGTTTAAGCTGTGATTATTTAACGGCTTGGAGCTTGGGTTTCTAACTCACTAATCCGTTCCACCATCGCGCTTAAAACCTGTTGCAAGCTATCGGTTGTGCTTGAGATTGCTCCATTGCCCAAATTCTGGGGGTTAAGATTAATCCGATCAGGATTTTCTCGGATAATTTCGGCTAACCCAGGGTCAAGATCAAGGATTTCCGGGGGAAGTTGCCGTATCGGAAAACTTGGGAATTGAAACTGAGTTAGCGTAACTTTAGAACCGCCTGTAGCCGTGGGAAGTGCATAAGCAAGTTGATCAAAGTCTGTATTGCTTTCGGGGAACTTGTTTGGCAAGAATGTTCCTCGTTGCTGAGGAGTCAGCAACAAGTCAAAGGAGCTAGAACCAAATAAATTGGCTAGGGAAAGCGTAACAAATCCACGTATTTCAGTATCTGCCTTGTCAACAACCTCTTTTTTGGTTACATCAGGTTGTAAGAGAAATAATCCGGTATCTCGTGGATTAATGGATATCACATAGGTTTTGGTAGTTGGGGTCTGACTGACGGGATTTAATGGACTATTCAAACCCGCGACATCAAAAAACGCAAGTAGCGGTTGGCTGTTTAGGTTTGGAGATTGAGCGGTGAAATTGACTCGCAGTCGGACAGGAACACTGCTACTGAGATTAGAAATTGTCAAAAAGTAGCCTTGGATAATAGTCCGACCCGCCCCTAATATGTCAGCATTTTTCTGAACCAAGGGTTTAACCAAAAGCTCGAAAGTAGAAACAACTGTGGATACAGCCATTAGCTTGAAACTCCTTTAATAGAACATCAGAACCTAGTACCGCTTTCGAGAAATTTAAAATAGTTTGATTGTCAGCATTTCAGTAAGGCTTGACTGATCAATTGATTTCCGCCGCGCTGTACTTAGTGATTAACCGGGTTGTCCCTCGGTTATTACTAGAAACGAGGATTAAGGGGGGACTATTCCAGATTGATACAAAACTTTACATTAGGAGTTGAAGCGGAACCACACAAACAAAGAGGAGGCGATTGAAATCGCGGAACCACACAAACTTTCGTCCGCCTGCATTTGTAAGGACAAAGAACAAAAGACTCATTAAAGAAAAGAGGCGGTAGACCGCAATGCTACAATCAGAGGGGGTAACGGGGAAAGCGAGGTTCGATTCGTGAATAAAGGGATTGAGGTCAATCCTGAATAGATTGGCTACATTAAAAACTATTGATGCTCCCACCTTAATCGGGCGCTGCACTGAATCAGGGCACATAGGGAAGCAAAATACCCCACATTACTCAAAACGCTTTGAGGGACATGGCTATGCAGTCGGAACAACAACAGCGAATCATGGGCTACTTTATGGAGGAGGCACAAGACCACCTCAATACCATAGAGCAAGGTTTGCTAAATCTGCAAAGCACCATCGAAGACGCTGAGACGGTGAACGAAATGTTCCGCGCTGCTCATTCGGTTAAGGGCGGAGCAGCTATGTTAGGACTCAATAGCATACATCAAACTGCCCATCGCCTAGAAGATTACTTCAAAATCCTCCAAGAAGCTCCGATTAGAGTAGATACTCACCTAGAATCCCTGTTGCTGCGAGTTTTCGATACCCTCAGCGCTCTTTTAGGGCAGCTTCAAGGATCTTATGGATTGACCGACGAAACAGCCAGTACGATTATGTCTGATGCTGAGCCTGTCTTTGAGCAACTCAACAGCTATCTGCAACAGTTAGTCCAAAACACTCAAGCGGCTGGTGATACTCCTTCGGTAGCCAACTCATCTCAATCCTCTAGTAAAGGAACAAAAACCTTGCCCGCCACCTTTAAACGAAATGTGCTGGTAGAACTGCGGGAGATGTTGCAACTGTATAAGCAGTCGGATACTCCCGAACATCGCCACGCCCTGCAAGAACATTGTCAAAGGTTGATCGAATTAGGGGACCAATTAGACTTACCGGGGTGGGGTGAATTACTAGAGACATCAAAAAGTGCGATCGCGAATCTCGAAAATTCCTATCGCTTACTCGCTAGCGTCACCATTAAGGAAATTAAACAAGCTCAAGAATTAGTTCTGAGCGGTCGCTCCGTTGAGATTGTACCCAGTGAACAACTCAAAGCCCTGGCACCAGACGCCACAAAAGTCGAATCAGCGACAGCACATGATATTAGCACCCATTCTTCCCATCAACCAACTCCCGTAACCGAAGAATCCAACCTACACCTAAATAAAGCCACCCATCTCCCCGATAGTCGAGATACCTATATCCAATCCGAGGATACCTATATCCAAGATCCAAACGACACAACAGAGTTCAGACGCGATCAACTCCAATTCTCGGTGGTTCAATCCTCAAACTCGATCTCTCCCCTCTCCGATCAGGGCGAACCCGAAGTGGGTATCGCAGAACTCAATAGTTTAGCCGATATTTTTGAAACTCAAACACCTGATTTCGATCAAAGTTGGCAAGAAGAAGAAATTATCAGCCTAAATGCTCAATCCTTAAACTCTGATTCAGATGATTTTCTGAATCTTGAAGACTCGAATGATTTCTCGGATCTAATTGAGGATAGTGAGGATAGTGAGAATTTAACAAATAATGACTTAAGGCAAGGGTTAGCGGATGAGTTCGCCCTGGACGCGATCGCAAATCCTCAAACCTCAAAAGAATCACAAGATTCCCTAGATATCTCATCCAGCTTGACCGATGACTTTTCTGATCTACTATTTGAGTCAGATAGCTCAGAGGATTCCCACCCAATGAGTCAATCCGGTGATGACTTAAAGGGTTTATTTGGTGATAGTTTCTTTGACGGGGAAGGAGAAAATTCGCCAGCAGCCATTCTCAGTTATTCAGAACTTGAGGATTTGGACGTAGATGAGGACTTTCTCCAATCCTCCCTTGAGGGCGATGAAACTGTCTCAGAATCAGACTTTGACTTTGATGACCTGCTAGAAATTTCCAGCAGTGAGGAAAATCTCCAAACCCCAGGAGAATCAGTCAATCAGAGCGATTTAGCTCTGGAAGACTATCTAGACAGTAATGATTTAGATTTAGATCTAGAAAACAATTTAGACAATAACAATCAAGCTGATACAATCGACATCGAATCAGCAACACCGGAAGCGGGAGATGTATCAAATATGTTTGAAGAAACATCTCTCGACGATTTTGCTCAAGAAGCTTGGGAACAGTCAGAAGATCTCCCCGATTTTGAGGCTCTCAATGACTTCTTTGATTTAGAATCACCTGAAGTTGAATCGACGCCAGTCGATAGCTTGACTGACCCAGAAGAGGTTTCTATCGTTGATATGCCCCTATCCAGGGATGAAGCTTTATTGAATGAAAGCACAACTTCATTCCAAAAGGATGGGGAAAGTTCGGAGTCATGGTTTGAGGAAGAAGGCGACGAAATTCTGCCAGGAGTAACAGAAGATGCCGAAGAACTCTTTGCTGAAGAAGGTGAAGAGTTATTTGACTCAAGCGCCCAGGTAGAGGATTTCGAGATCGATTGGTTAACGGATGAATCTCAACAGACACAACAACCGTGGACATCGGAAACTGAATCAGCAGCTGACCTATTTGGCGATTGGGAAACACCACAGACGCCATCTAGCGAAGATTTAGACGCCCTCTTTTCTGAGGATGAAGATGGTGAGGAGTCATTTGACTCAAGCGCCGAGGTAGAGGATTTAGAGGCAGATTGGTTAACCGATGAGTCAAAAGGGACACCGCAACCGGAAATACCACAAACCCAAGCCGATATATTTGGGGATTGGGAAACAACACAAACACCGTCGGGTGAAGACTTAGATGAGTTATTTGCACAAGAAGAGGAAGCATTAGCTAACAGCGCCGAGGTAGAGGATTTAGATGCAGATTGGTTAACCGATGAGTCAAAAGGGACACCGCAACCGGAAACACCACAAACCGCCGCCGATATATTTGGGGATTGGGAAACAACAGAAACCCCATCGGGTGAAGAGTTAGACGACTTATTTGGCGAAGCAGAAGAGGAATCATTAGCCAGCAGCGCCGAGGTAGAGGATTTAGATGCAGATTGGTTAACCGATGAGTCAGAAGGGACACCGCAACCGGAAACATCACAAACCCAAGAGGATTTATGGGGCGAGTGGGAAACAACAGAAGCACCGCCGAGTGAAGAGTTAGACGACTTATTTGGCGAAGCAGAAGAGGAAGCATTAGCTAGCAGCGCCGAGGTAGAGGATTTAGATGCAGATTGGTTAACCGATGAGCCAGAAGGGACACCGCAACCGGAAACATCACAAACCCAAGAGGATTTATGGGGCGAGTGGGAAACAACAGAAACACCGTCGAGTGAAGAGTTAGACGACTTATTTGGCGAAGCAGAAGAGGAAGCATTAGCTAGCAGCGCCGAGGTAGAGGATTTAGATGCAGATTGGTTAACCGATGAGTCAAAAGGGACACCGCAACCGGAAACAGGGGAAACCCAAGCCGATATATTTGGGGATTGGGAAACCCCAGAAACCCCATCGGGTGAAGACTTAGATGACTTATTTGCACAAGAAGAGGCAGAATTAGCTAACAGCGCCGAGGTAGAGGATTTAGATGCAGATTGGTTAATCGATGAGTCTCAACAGATACAGCAACCGGAAACAGGGGAAACCGCCGCCGATATATTTGGGGATGGGGATTGGGCAATTCCCGAAACATCGCCTAGCGAAAACTTAGAGGAACTTTTTAGTCTGGACGAAGCGACTGTTGACGATGATTTTTCATTAGCAACTCTAGCAGAAACCGAATGGGATCTGGATTCACCCAGAGAAAGCGCTGACGAGTTTGCGGAATTAGAAGCCATTCTGAACATGGAGACGCCAGCCGCAACATTGACTAGCGAAAGCGGCGATGAGTTTGCGGAATTAGAAGCCATGCTGAACGGGGAGACGTCAGCCGCAACATTGACTAGCGAAAGCGGCGATGAGTTTCCGGAATTAGAAGCCATGCTGAGTGATACTCCCTCACAGAAAGATTTGTTTGAGGATTTAGAAGTATTCTTAGGCGAGGAGGAATCAACTCAAGACAATCAATCTTCTGTCGCTCAAACTCGCCCATCTCAAAAGGAAGATGAGCTAGATAAAGAGTTAGAACTCATGCTGCAGGAGGCTCTTCAGGAAACTGATAAATCCACGGTAGGTTCAGCCACAACAAATAGTTCGCGACAAACCGCCTCCTTGCCAAGTCGGCGCACGCCTCGGACATTTGAGCAGACGATGCGAGTGCCGGTTAAGCATCTCGACAGTCTAAATAACTTGGTGGGAGAACTGGTGGTGAGCCGTAATAGCTTAGAACAAGATCAAGAGCGTCTGCGGCAATTTTTGGATAATTTACAGCATCAAGTCTCGGCGTTAAGTGATGTCGGGGCGCGGATGCGGGATTTGTATGAGCGCTCGCTTCTGGAGAGTTCTCTTTTAGCCAGTAGTCAACAGCGCTCTCGCTCTGTGTTCGGGTCAGAGAATTCTGCATCTGCATCTACGAATTCCGAGTCAGGGGAGGACTATCACCCGTTGGAAATGGATCGCTTTACCGGCTTCCATTTACTCTCCCAAGAGATGATCGAGTTAATCGTGCAAGTGCGGGAGTCGGCGTCAGACGTGGAATTTTTGGTGGATGAAACCGATCAGGTGGCTCGCAACTTACGACAGGTGACAACTCAACTCCAAGAAGGACTGACGCGATCGCGCATGGTGCCTTTTGCGAATGCGGCTGACCGTCTAACTCGTCCGGTGCGGGAAATTTCTCTCAAGTTAAAAAAGGAAGCCCAACTGCAAGTGGAAGGTCGAGAAACCTTACTCGACAAAATGATCCTGGAACACCTTTATGATCCCTTAACCCACTTGATCAATAATGCGATTACCCATGGCATTGAATCCCCACAAGAACGGCAAGAGATGGGTAAACCAGCCGTGGGTCAAATTAGCCTGCGAGCGTTCCACCAAGGAAACCAAACGGTGATTGCCATCTCCGACGATGGTACGGGTATTGACCCAGACCGGATTAAACGAAAGGCAATGGAGAAGAAACTGATCACCCCACCGGAGGCGAGAGACCTAACCCCGACAGAGTTGTATGACTTTCTGTTCCACCCCGGTTTTAGTACCAAAGACAACGCCGATGAATTTTCGGGACGAGGTGTGGGGATGGATGTCGTCCGCACGAGTTTGAGCGAAATTCGGGGCGCAATCTACATTGATTCGACATTAGGAAAAGGCACAACGTTTACCATTCGTCTACCCTTAACCCTGAGTATTTGTAAAGCTCTATGTTGTCTTTCTGATCGCGCTCGCATTGCCTTTCCGATGGATGGGGTGGAAGATATGTTTGATGTATCGCGCGATCGCTTCCACAAGGATGCCAACGGTCAAGTCGGCGTCTCCTGGCGGGACACGTTCCTGTTGGTACAACCTCTGAGCGAGTTGCTCTCCTACAACCGTTCCATTAGTCGGGGCAATGTTTATGGGGGTAAGCGAGAAGACGACCAAATCTCAATTGTCGTGCTACGCAGTTCTGGGACATTCATTGCGATTGAAGTGGATCAAGTCTTAGGCGAACAGGAAATCGTGATTAAACAACTCGAAGGTCCTCCGCCTAAACCCATTGGCATTGCTGGGGCGACAGTATTAGGAGATGGTCGAATCATGCCCATTGCCGATGTGTTAGAACTAATTGACCTCGCCAGTGGACGCCTGCGGAAAGACAGCGTGACGATATGGTCAAGAGGGGACAGCGAAGGTGCAGGAATTGAGGAAGCCCCAGAAGCTCCCCATGAGCCACTGGTTCTGATTGTGGATGACTCGATTACAGTCCGCGAACTCCTTTCGATGACCTTCTCCAAAGCTGGTTATCGGGTGGAACAATCCCGCGATGGTCAAGAAGCCTGGGATAAACTACGCTCAGGCTTACCCTGTGATATCGTATTCTGTGATATCGAAATGCCAAGAATGGACGGATTGGAACTGCTATCTCGACTTCAGAAAGACGAGAATCTTAGCCAGTTACCCATTGCCATGCTTACCTCTCGTGGGGCGAAACGACATCGGCAAATGGCAGCACAGCTTGGCGCGAGTGGTTACTTTACCAAACCCTATCTGGAAGAAGTGCTACTTGATGCGGCTGTGCGGATGATTCAGGGTGAAGTGCTCTTTAGTGCTGAGGCTTGATGAATTTGTAGTCGTATGTCTGGAACAGGCTCCCCCAGCTTCCCCTACCGGACTTGATATAACTTGATATCATGCAGACCAAAAACTCTTCCTCAATCATCAATCACCCATCACCAATCCCAACTGTCCTGAAAGCCTGCGCGATCGCCTTCTGGGTTTGGGGACTCTCTGGAAGTATGGCGGCTCAGGCGGAGGATGTAGACCTGAAAGTGGGTGTGGTGCAGCGTTTTGGCTCAGAACCCACCGATGAACTGCTCCTAAAAGCCACACCTGGAGATCGGCTGAGTTTGCGGTTTTTGGCGGGAAATATGCAACCCAAAACCCTGGAAACCGATCAGGTGACGCTGGAAGTGGCGATGCAACCCCTATCCCAACCCCTTTTAGCTGAACATTTAGTCCTCAGCGATCACGCCACCTTTGAAACCGCAGAAGATGCGGCGAATCAATGGCGTTCACAGGGGATTCAGGTGGAAGTGGTGCAGCCGGAACGTTGGCAAGTTTGGGCGAAACGGGATGTCTATCAGACGCCCCTGCTGCGACGCCTGTTGCTGCAAAGCCTTCAAGCTCAAGGAAACAACACAGTTAGACTAGAAAGTCAAGTCCTTCCCCAAGTGCCGCGAATTTCGTTTGTGGTGGATGGCTATCGGTATAGTCGTCAGTGGATAGAGATTGATTCGGAGAATGATTTAATCCAGGTAACTCGTGGTGAAGATAAGCGCAACCCGCGACTGTATGCAGGGAGTCTGAAAATCCAGCCTAATGCTTACGGGACTTACACCCTGGTTAATGACGTTCCCTTAGAAACCTATCTGCGCGGCGTTGTACCTCATGAAATAGGACCGGGGGCGCCTTATGCTGCAGTAGAAGCGCAAACTATTATTGCCCGCACCTACGCCCTGCGGAATCTGCGTCGATTTACGGCGGACAATTACCAAATCTGTGCAGATACCCATTGTCAAGTCTATCGGGGACTCACAGGAACCGTTCCCACGGCTGACCGCGCGATCGCAAAAACCCAGGGGCTAGTCTTAACCTATGATAATGAGTTGGTAGACGCCTTATACTCCTCCACCTCTGGCGGTGTCACCGCGCCCTTTAGTGATTCGTGGAACGGATCAGAACGTCCTTACCTAAAAGCTGTGGTTGACTCGCCTAAACCGATTTGGGACTTATCTAAGAAGCCTTTAGGGAATGAACAAAACCTCCGCGAATTCATTAATTTGAAAGAAGGGTTCAATGAAAGTGGCAGATCCCCCTTCCGGTGGCGGATAGAAAACTCCCTCGAACAAATTCAGGCAGATTTACAGCGCTATTTGAAAAAAATCAAACACCCGCTAGCGGAGTTTACCACCATACAACAGATGCAAGTTGTCAAGCGATCGCCAGCCGGACGCATCCTCAAGCTTAATGTGCAAACGGATAAGGGTGTGGTTGAACTCCATAAAAATGAAGTCCGTAGCGCCTTTTATCCACCTCGCAGTACGCTATTTTACCTTGAACCCATATACGGCGCTGATAAAACCCTCAAAGGCTATGCCTATGTCGGCGGTGGCTTTGGACATGGCGTTGGTTTGAGCCAATATGGTTCGTATAACTTAGCCAATCTTGGTTGGGCAGGGGAGAAAATTCTCACGTTTTACTATCCAGGAACCCAAGTTCAACCGTTAAATGATTCCATTGTTTTTTGGCAAGAACCAGGTAACAAGAAATAATATCATATCTGGTTAAATAATTATATGTTGCTACTCTCCAAATCCTAAGTTATCGTTTTGAATCCGGTTCCCCCTTTCATCCCCCCCCTTTCAAAGGGGGGCTAGGGGGGATCTAAAGGTTTGAAAACAGACCCTAAAGGGGATAGAACCAGGATTTAGCAATGAACCCGAAACCCAACGGTTACCTATCTCGTCCTAGTTATAGCAGTAGACACATCGATTAGGACTTTCGGCACCATTGTAGAGACGCTTCAAAAGCGCGTCTCTACATACATGGCGCGTCTCTACATACATGGCGCGTCTCTACATACATGGCGCGTCTCTACATACATGATGTGTCCTAACAGCTATGGCGGTTGCTATACCATGCCGGAATCCGGCAAAGCTTTGTTAGTCTAAAAATATATAACCTGCCATTCCTCTCATCTCACTAACCGCTCATGTCTAGCACCACTACCCCCCTCATCCAAACGCTAAACCCAGAACGCTGGGTTGGGTGGAGTATGGACTTTATCGGCGCAGGTTATACAGGTTTGTTGGTCAAAAATGGGAAACTTGTCCGCAAATTGAAACCGGGGCGTCATTTCAGCTTCGCCTTACCCCTTCTCGAACAATGTGAACTGGTTCTGGTTGATAGCAAGATTCGCCACCTAGAAATCGTCTCCCAAGGGGATTTCTTATCCCGCGATCAATATTTGATTAATATTTCCCTAAATGTCATGTACCAGGTGGTAGATGCGAGACGGGTAGCCCTAGAACTCTCAGATCCAATTGCAGCGCTGACGAGTGCGGTCAAAGATAGTTTAGGGGTAGCCGTAGGTCAATTGCGGATGGAACAATTAGTTAACCAGGGACGAGTACATATCCGACAATACCTACTTGACCATGCCGAGGTATCCTATTCCCTAGGCTTTGCCCTAGAAGACGTGCGAGTCAGTGATATTAACTTCCCGCAGACGAAGGGAATCATTCGTCAAGTGGAGGGAATGAGCGCCACACAGGAAGCCGAACACGAAGCCGCCTTACAAATGCAAATTGCACAAGCCAGTCGCCCCGTTATTCCCCCACCTCCCATACAGCACGTTAATATCATTGCACCCCATACCCCCAACGCCAATCCTCCCGCTTTTGGCACTTCCCCTCAAGCGAATTCCTTACCCAGCACTGGAGAAGCCACAGCCAATCTACCTGTAAGAGATAAACCCGTATTAGCGCCCACGATACTTTCCCAACCCTCTAGTGGAGTACAGGCGCGTCTAATCCACAATGCATCGGGTGCGACATTCAATTTATCAGCTAGCACCTGCACGATTGGACGAGAACCGAGTAATACGCTGGTTCTCGATGATGGGTTGAGTTCCCGCTATCATGCTCAGATTACTCAATCCAAAGATGCTCAAGGTCAAGTCCAGTACCAGTTAACGGATGTGGGTAGTTCTAATGGTACATTTATCAATGGACAACAGCTTACCCCCCATCAACCTTGCACCCTAACTCCGGGTAATATTATCCGCATTGGCAATCAGGAATGGACATTTAAAGCTGAGTAGATTCTTCGCTGTGCTTATCAAACCCTTGATAGACTAAAGCCATCACATCATTCAGTTGGCAATGTAAATTTTTTTATACTCTTACTGAAAAATTTAGAAGCCGAAGCGATGTTTAAACGCCTGTGGTAAGAAGAGGACTGTAATCATAACAGTGATCTTTGATTTTGTCAATAGACTTAACTTGATAATAGGGGAAACTTTTTACCTGTACTCAGTAACTCAGCAAACGCCTCAGCCGATAAGGGCGGACTAAACCAATACCCCTGGATTTCATCACACTGATGTCCTTTGAGAAAATTTAATTGACTTAGCGTCTCCACCCCTTCCGCCACAACCTTTAACTTGAGACTGCGAGCCATTTGTAAAATTGCCGTTGTAATCGCTTCATCGCGGCTATCTTCAGTCAGTTGACAGACAAAAGAACGGTCAATTTTTAACACATCAAAGGGGAATTTCTTCAATTGGCTTAAGGCAGAATAGCCTGTACCAAAATCATCAATGGAGATCCGAATACCCAAGGATTTGAATCTCTGCAATGTCGCGATCGCGGCTTCTGGATTTTGCACTAATGTACTTTCGGTGAGTTCTAACTCTAAATAATGAGGATTCAATCTAGTTTCATGGAGGACATCCACGACGAAGTCGGCTAAATTGGACTGATTAAACTGACGGGGCGATAAATTCACGGCAATCCGTAAAGGATATATTTCCTGATCTTGCCAGATTCGCGCTTGCTGACAAGCTTGTCTGAGTATCCATTCGCCCAATGGCACAATTAACCCGGTTTTTTCCGCTAAGGGAATAAACTCAACAGGGGGAATAATCCCGCGTTGAGGATGATTCCAGCGCACCAAGGCTTCCGCCCCCTCAATCTGTCCCGTGAGTAGATTCACTTTCGGTTGATAATAAAGCTGAAACTCCTGCCGTTCTAAGGCTTGACGCATTTGGATTTCTAACTCAAAGGCTTCTTGAGATTTTGCTCCAATTGAGGCAATGTAAAATTGGTAGCGGCGATTTCCCGATTGTTTGGCTTCCTCTCTTGCCACACTGGCATGTCTAATCAGGGTGTCGAGTTCTCGACCATCACGCCCTAAGATCGCAATACCGATGTAGGCAGACAGGAAGATTTTATGAGAGTTTACCTGAAACGGTAAATCAAATGCTTTTAATAGGGCTTCGACAATTTGAATACTCTCTGGTTTAAGATAACTTCGACTCAAGAGAATAATAATATGGTCACTATCGATTTGGGCAATAGTATCCTGCACTCCTAACAGACGGCGTAGGCGTTCGACAACGGCTTGGAGCAATCGATCGCCGATGGCAAGTCCTAAGGTATTGTTCAGTTGGTTAAGTTGTTCGATCTCCAAAGACAACAGGAAAATCTGAAATTTACCCTGATTCCCCTGAGTCTCTAGCTGATCAAAACGTTTCTGTAATAACTGACGATTGGGCAGATTGGGATTGATCACAGACTGCTGTTGGCGTAACTTCACCTTTTGCAGCCGCGCCGCGACTGCACCGAGGATTTGGGCGCGAGTAAAGGGCTTAGTGACGTAATCATCAGCTCCCAAAGTCATACCCTGACGAATATCCGCCCGTTCTGTTTTCGCGGTTAGGAAGATAAAGGGAATCGCAGCCGTTGGTGGATACTGTTGCAGGATCTGGAGTACACCATAACCATCTAGCCCCGGCATGAGGATATCGCAAATAATCAAATCGGGCTGTTTGGTTTGAGCCAATTCCACACCTGTGTTACCGTTATCTGCACCAAGCGTCTCGAACCCCTCAGCGTTCAGGAGTCTGAGTAGATTCTGGCGAATGGCTTTCTCATCTTCAATTACTAAAATCGTCGTCATGACTATAGCTCGCTGGATATCTCGCCCAATGGGAGCAAGTCGGAAAACGAGGCGAGTATTATCGCTTTCCTGTTGAACAAGTTAGCAATTTTGCGCTAGAACCCAATCCTAATAAAATGTTGGGCTTATGGAAGCCAGGAAAAATTATGACTTAGATTTATATTGTGCTTATGTATAGTATTCTAAAATTAAATAGTTAAAACCCCTATAAATTCACTAACTTTTGCAGATATTTTTTCTCTAACCAGAGAAAAAAATTAGTTTGGATTGATGATTGTTGAAGACTCAATAGGTGGATATTTGCTGCCGTTTTAGTTTAAAATCCCCCACTCCTCGGTTCTCCTGTTCCCTATTGCCTATTCCCGGTTCGCGGTTCCCTGAATCCTGATTTTGCTCCCGCGATCGCCCATCAACGGTAACCGAACTGTAAACGTCGTACCGACGCCAACTTCACTGGTTACGGTAATTTGACCCTGATGAAGATCAACACATTGTTTGACAATGGCTAACCCCAATCCTGTCCCCGCGATCGCGCCTACATTTTTCCCCCGATAGAAAAAATCAAACAGGTGGGGTATATCCTCTAACGGGATACCAATCCCCTGATCCTGAATCTCAAAGCAAGCATTCTCTCCCTCACGCGCCAGGTTCAATCGAATCGTACCGCCCACAGGAGAGTATTTAATCGCATTGGATAGTAAGTTAGACAGTATTTGTCGCAGTAGTTTTTCATCCATCATCGCGGGTAAACAAGTCACCTGACTCACGAAGGCGAGGGTATAGGTTTGATTCTCATCGTCGGTTAAGTGTTTGATGGTTAAATGCTGAATCTGAGTCACTAACCGTTGACAAAAGTCATGGAGTTCCACGGGGGTGGGAGTAAAGGGTAGTTGTTTTACATCAGCCGTACCGACGAACTGCATATTTTCCAAAAGTTGCAACATCTGTTGCACTGTTTCCTGAATCAGATGCAACTGTTCCACTTGTTCAGCTTTTGTCCATTGGTAATGTTCCAACAATTCAGCTGTAGACAGAATCGTTGTCAGGGGTGTGCGGAATTCATGAGATGTGATAGATAGAACCTGAGATTTTAAGTATCCCCGTTGTTTTTCTTTGGCTAAAGCATTAAGAATTTCGGCTTCGGCTTGCTTACGTTTGTCCATTTCCGAGTTTAGTCGTGCAAACGCCTGATTGAGTTCAGTAAGGGTTTGCTGCAAATCCTGAGGGTGTTCAGGGAGACTCTGTTGTGACTGTGGTTGTGACGCTGATGTTGAAGACGGCGTATGAGTGAGAACCTGTTCAATACCTATCACAATCAAGGTTTCAGGGGAAATGTCCAGGTGAGTTGCCATTTGTTGCAACTTTACCCAATGGTCATCAGTAATGGTAATCGCGATCGTTTGCATCTCAGGTTAGGGATTGAGATGCTACCAGTTTAGCTTTGAGGATTGGGGAAATGGGTAGATTCAAGCCCTCTCGATAAGCAATAATACTTAAATCGCGCTAAAATAGCGGTAAAGTCGGTGGGACTCTCCGGGTAGAGCAAGAAGAGACAACCCTAATCAAAAATGCTCAACGATAGAAGTCCCTACAGTACAGGTCAATGACCCTGACCTCTGAGAGATCGGGGCTTGGAAGAATTAGCTTCCAATGTAAGCGTTGTCTTGGGACTGATAGGCTTCCCTGTCACATCATAAAGGCAGATAAACGTCCAGGAGAAACTCAATTCAACAACCCTAACCTAGCTATCGCTGCTCTGTTAGGGATTGCTAGAGACAAATCTAGCAACGCAAGAGTTGAATATCCGCACTGAGTCTAAACTTGGTACAGACTTCCGAATACTTCCCTAGTTCGGATTATCTCTAA
>NZ_JAVKEW010000125.1:0-4097 GCF_040226375.1 Coleofasciculus sp. G2-EDA-02
AGCTCCACCTAAGATACCCGCCACTCCCATCATGTGGAAGGGGTTGAGTGTCCAGTTGTGGAACCCTTGGAAGAATAGCAAAAAGCGGAAGATTCCGGCTACGCCAAAGCTGGGAGCAAAGAACCAAGAGGATTGCCCCAAGGGATAGATCAAGAATACGCTGACAAATACCGCGATAGGTCCACTAAAGGCAATGGCGTTGTAGGGTCGAATTCCGACCACGCGGGAAATTTCAAATTGCCGCAGCATAAAGCCAATTAAGCCAAAGGCACCATGCAGGGCGGTAAATGACCAAAGCCCACCGATTTGACACCAACGGGTGAAGTCGCCTTGGGCTTCAGGTCCCCACAATAGCAGTAAGGAATGACCAAAGGTATCGGCGGGGGTGGAAACCGCAACGGTGAGGAAGTTACAGCCTTCCAAGTAGGAAGAAGCTAAACCGTGGGTATACCAAGATGTGACAAAGGTTGTACCGGTTAGCCAAGCCCCAACAGCCAAGTAGGCGCAGGGGAGCAGGAGTAGACCTGACCAACCGATGAATACAAAGCGATCGCGCTTGAGCCAGTCATCAAGTGCGTCAAACCATCCTCTTTGGCTGGGAGCGCGTCCGACAGCTATAGTCATCGTTTCAAATCCTCTTACATTTAGGGTTTACAAGGATTTTTCCCTTGACAGTTCCACAGCGATAGACTGGGAATTTGTGAGAAAGTCAGTCGGCATGACTAACTTTGCCTGAATACAGGGTGTGCCAAGCACCCTAGCTTTACCAGCTCACCATTGAACTGGCGTGGACTTAATTTTTCTTAAACTACCATATTTTTACACGATTCATCTATTTTCGCTAGGGATAATCGGGGATTCAATGTTTCCATACCACAATAGTAGCGGGACAAAAATTTACAAATTGATACATCTGACTCAGAATTGCCACCGCTCAGCACAGGAGTCACTAAAAATGGCATAGTAATAGGCGAAGCGTATTTACGCCCATTCTGAAGGAGTTTCTATGACAGTCACCCCAACCCAACAAGAGAACCTTGTACTGCGTCAATCTGTTTTAGGTTCTCGGCGGTTGAGCAACTACTGGTGGGCGGTGGTTGCCTCCCTCGGCGGTACAGGATTTCTTTTAGCCGGACTTTCCAGTTATTTTCAGCTCGATCTCCTGCCCGTAGGTGATACCAGAGGTTTACAGTTTATCCCTCAAGGGATTGCCATGGCCTTCTATGGTATTGCCGGTTTGCTCTTGGGACTCTACCTATGGCTAGTGATCTTGTGGGATGTTGGCGGCGGATACAATGAGTTCAACAAGGACACCGGGATGGTTAAAGTTTTTCGCTGGGGCTTTCCCGGCAAAAACCGCCAGGTAGAGTTTAGCTGCCGCCTTGAGGATGTGCAATCAATCAAAGTTGAGATCAGAGAAGGGCTTAATCCCAGCCGCACTCTCTACCTGCGCGTAAAAGATCGCCGGGATGTTCCACTCACTCGTGTGGGACAGCCTTTGCCCCTATCGGAACTGGAAAACCAAGGTGCAGAACTCGCTCGTTTCCTCGCTGTCCCCCTAGAAGGACTGTAAGCTTTATCTATCAAAGATAATAGCTAACATCCGATCCGACACATTGCATAAACTCATCACCTATTTAGCCAAAAACCACAGCCGAATAGGGATAGAGAACCTAAATGTGTCTGGCATGATGGCTAATCACAAGGAAGCGTCTGATGCGTCAAAATGATTAAGTAGCGCAAGCTACAAGAAGGTAGGGTTAATAAATATGGTTATCCAAAACTTTGACATTTTGAACTTAAGTAGGAACGGAGACCATAAACTCCCGCCACGCCTAAAAGCTCCAAGTTGTGTGCCGCATTGTGGTCAGCATGGGCAAGGTAGCCACAATGAACACACTTAAACGAGTCACCTTTTCGGTTTCGTCTGTCCCATCTGTTGCAGCTTGAACAGAACTGTGAAGTCTTGAAGGGGTCTTTCACCACTATCTGAATCCCCTCCTCCTGACACTTTCTATCCAAAAACTGCACCAAAGTCCGATAAAGCCAATGAGACAGCCGCCTGTTAAACAGGCGAGAGAACGTCCCTCGTTTTCCCTGTTTAACCAACTTTAAGTCCTCAATACTGAGAACTTTTATCTCAGACCAATCAACTTGCTTGACTAGCCTGACCCAACCGAGATTTTATTTCGGCGTGGGTATGCTTTTGACGCTTTTTAAACTCTTGAATCCGTTGATAAATACTTTGTCCAACTACCTGGGAGTCACTGAAGACGACGCCGTTTTTGTAGTTGGAATCCATCCCCACTACCTGACCTGATGTTTTCAAGGGAGGTCTATCTTTCTCAAAGATAAAATCAATCCACAATCGCCCTTTCTTCAACCCCATGCGAATCGTTTTAGATAGTTGCCATCCCTGAGCTAACCGTTGATTGATTACTGAGGTGGACTTGAGCGGGATAACTAACTTGGGCGATCCCGATCCGATCAGTTTGACACACCAATCAAAGCCCTTTTTTTTAAAGGGAGAGATGGTGACGAAGTGGTAAAATAAGGTAACTGTGTGCCGTTTAAGTTGAGGTTTCCGTTTTCTATCTTTCTTGTGAACAGAAGAAACACACTCACTTGCTTGTTTGGCAAGGGCTTGCCCCAAACGGGTTGTGATGCCAAACTTTTTCTTGGCGGGCGTGAACTGTTGGCAGGTCAGCCAGTTTCCCCGAAAAATCTTTTCGCTGCCAAAACAGGTCAACAAAGTACTGCATGACATCATGGCATTGAGCCAAAAATTCGCGCACAATTATAAACTTACCCACATTCAAATCATTCAGGTAAACCCTAGCTGTGCGTTTCATCAAATTTTTGTTTCTTTTCGATGCCACCATTGAGTTGTTATTTATAGGTAGTGGTCTTTGTACACCTGATGGAGAGATTGTTCAAGGGTTCACCCCCCAAGAGTCCCTGCGGTTATTTTATGTCGTTTTGGCTTGACCCTAAATAAAATAATAGCAAACAAAGTCAAACTATTGGAGAATTATTTACAATGCAAGTAATCGTCCGGCGCTGGTTCCTCGTTGTGGTAATGATTATTGCCGTAAATCTTGGAGCTTGTAGTACTTCAAATGGGGCATCCCAAAACAGGACGGATTCCTCAACAGCAGGAACAAATGGGACGGCGGTAGCTCAGGTCACTAATCCTCAAATTAACAACTTACCCAAATTAGAGGGAAAAGCAACCGTCGTTTTAACTGTTAAAGATTCTCCGATTACCATTGAGGTTGATGGCACAAATGCCCCGATTACAGCCGGGAATTTTGTCGATTTGGTAGATCGGGGTTTTTATGATGGCTTAGTGTTTCATCGAGTGGTGCGTGAACCTCAACCCTTTGTGGTTCAGGGAGGCGATCCCCAAGGCAAAGACCCCAATGTTCCAGTAGAGCGTCTGGGAACCGGGAGTTTTATCGACCCGAAAACTGAGCAGCCTCGTTACATTCCTTTAGAAATCAAGCCAAAGGATGCTCAAGATCCCATCTATAGCAAAACCTTTGAGCAAGCAGGCATGATTTCTGTTGATCCGCAGTTACGTCATACTCGTGGTGCTGTGGCGATGGCACGTTCATCGATGCCAGACTCAGCGTCGTCCCAGTTTTATATCGCGCTGGCGGATCTGCCTTTTTTGGATGGAAATTATGCAGTGTTCGGCTATGTTAAAAATGGTATGGATGTTGTAGAGACCATCCAAGTTGGCGATCGCATCGAGTCAGCCGAAGTCACCCAAGGGCTGGAAAACCTGAAACGACCTGAGTCTGAGACAAAAGAATCTCCTTAGTACACCAGGCTGGGCAAGGGAAGCACAGGTGTAGGGGCGGGTTTTACAGATAACGTTTTGGAGAAAACCAATAACTTAACTCGCGCCCGCCCTTCTAGAGCGTCGGTTCAGTCACCGCAGGAAGTGAAGGTTGACACTCCCCGTCCTATAAGTACGGGGATTCTTAGTTCCGCGACACACCTTACAGCTATCTATCCTTGCGGCAATACTTAAACCAAATACCCGTAGAAAACTACCAAGTATTGAGCCTAACTTAGATAACCCCAGAGGG
>NZ_JAVKEW010000126.1:0-27360 GCF_040226375.1 Coleofasciculus sp. G2-EDA-02
GATCAGGGCGGGTTTATTGAATTAAGGAGTTTCTCGCCACAGTTAACGTTAAAACCCGCCCCTACAAGTCAATTGGTTTTCTCGGTATCTGGGTTTAACTGTCAAATCCAGAGGTCATAAAACCAACATTTGTGCGATCGCCTCTTCTACTATCTTGGTCTAAAAAGCTTGATGAAGAGGCTATAGGCAGGCACATTTTCCCACGATAAAAAGTATACCATAAAATTGTGCGATCGCATCGTTCGTCGTCATGTCCATGCCAAGTCCTCAGTCAAGATAAACCTGACTAAATTCTACCTGGGAGCCTTCTGCGCTTAAACCAGTTGAGACTCTAATGAACAAACCCGCTCATTTCGGCGGGATACAGTCCTTAATTCATGAGGATAGCGTGGGCGCGGATTATCCACTAACCAGATCGGGGGAACCATCATAGGTTCATAGAAATCAATGGTGTATAGGATTCCCGGTTGCGCTTTCAATTCCACCAGAGATCCAGGTAAATATTCAAATGCTTCATCCCAATCGATCGCTGTATCGACGTTCATAAGATTATATCAATGTGTTTGCCGTAACCTACTTACCAATCTGAGCCGAAAATTTTAGGTAAATTGTTTTTTCTGTATCTGATGATACTTTTTTGCCCTAATACTTGTCTATTTCTGGAGGAATATATTTACAAATCCTGACATTTGGCGATTTCTCGGGCAAGCAACCGCTAACATCTCCCCAGCTCCCAGACGTAGCATGGCACGTCTCTACATGCTCCCAGACGTGCCATGCTACGTCTCTACATGCTCCCTCTTTCCATCTATACCTGTTGGGGGAATTGGCGTATTGTAGTATCGGTCTATAGTAAAGGACTATGCCTTATTGAAATTAGCCATAGCGATCGCACCCACAAAAGAAACGCAACCGCAAGAGAGCATCTATTGCCCGGTGTGAACAACGATCATGACAAATTCACCCCCTCCCAGCAACGAACCTGACTCCAATTCCAACCCACAACCTGAATCTCCACCCCCTAGACAATCGCGACGCCGACGTTGGTTAATTGGGATCAGTATCATCCTACTGGTGGGAATCGCTGGGGGTACGGCTGGGGCGTGGTACTTTATCCAACGGATGTTGGCACCCCTGGTGGCGAGAAACCTTACCCAACTCCTGCAACGTCCCGTGGAAATCGGAGACGTGGAACGCTTTGCCCTGAATAGTTTGCGGTTTGATAGCGCCGCCTTACCCCCTACGGATACCGAACCCGATCGCGCCTCCATTGAAGCGGTGGAAGTTCAGTATGATTTAATACCCCTTATACTCAACCGTCGGTTAGAATTAGAGGTTACCCTAATTGAACCCGATGTCTATATCGAACAAGCCGTCGATGGGTCTTGGATGCCCTTGGAACTCAAAGAAAGAGAACCCGGTCCAATTGAAGTAGATTTACAACAGTTAAGGGTGCGGAATGCTGATGTACAGCTTGTGCCCAGATCACCAGAAGGCAAACCCCAATCCCCTGTCGCGATCGCGATTTCCCAGGGGAGTAGTCAATTCCTACAGGACAATGAAATTATTCGCTTCAATGTCCAAGGGAAAATCGCCAGTGGCGGCACCTTTAACCTGCAAGGGGAACACCTCTTCCCCACTAGCACCACCTACTTACAAGTTAATGGGGAAAATGTCAACGCTAGCACCCTAAATCGCCTGATTCCCCTACCCCTAGACGTGAGTGCCGGTAACGTTGGCGGGGACTTAGAACTCACAATTAAACCCGAACAACTCCGGTTTCTGGGAAATGCTACCCTCAACAACGTAACCGCCAAAGTCCCCCAACTCCCCCAACCCTTTATCAATACCAATGGGCGATTACGCTTCAAAGAGACAACCATTCGCTTAGAAGACGTAACCACCAAATTTGGGCAAATTCCCGCCACTGCCAACGGTACTGTAGATCTAGAGACAGGATTTAATCTCACAGCCCAAACCCAAGCCGTACAGATAAAGCCCGTTTTGCAAACCTTTACGATCAAAGATACGCCCGTTCCCCTGTCTGGAGAAGTCAAAGCCGCCCTGCTAGTCACTGGACCTTTGACCCAACCTGTAGTTAAAGGAGAAGCCGTCACCACGAAACCGACTCAGATTGATCGCGTTACCTTCAGCACAATCCGTACCGATTTTACCCTAACCACACCCGCCCAACCCGAAGATCCGACCCGCCTCGCTATTCGCAACCTGCAAGCCCAACCCATCATCGGCGGCAAAATTACGGGAGGGGGCATGATTGAACTGGGGGAAGAGGGGGGTTTACAACTTACCCTAGAAGCCAGTAATGTCCCCGTCACCCCATTGGCTAAAACCTACAACACCACCCTACCCATTCCCGTCGGTGATCTCTCCGGAACCGCCAAAATATTTGGTCCGTTGGATAATCCTCAAAACATCCGCGCCACCGGAACCGCGACAGTCCAAGCCGCTGGGGGTACAGTAACCGCCACGAATCTGCAAGTTCTGGATAATCGTCTCACCGCCTTAGTCCAAGCCCAAGGGGTGCAACTGTCCCAACTCGCTGATGTCCCGCCGCAATTTCAGGGGACAGTAGCGGGTCAGTTTACCCTATCAACCCCCTTGGACGAGTTTGCCCTATCCCAGATTCGCGCCCAGGGTAGCGGACGCCTGAATGTGGCGGGGGGAACGATTGGAGTGGAGAATATTCAACTGTCTCAAGGTCGCTGGCGGGCTAATGTTGATGCCAATGGGGTGCAGTTGGGAGAGTTAGCCCCGCAAATTCCGGAAGCCCTGCAAGAACCAATCAACGCGACGTTTGCCCTTTCGGGTTCTCTGGCAGATCCTTCAGTTTCCGCGATTACTGGACTCGGTGAAGTGACGCTGACGGCGGCTGGGGGACAGATTAATTTAGAGGAGGTGACTCTAAAAAATGGTCGCTGGCAAGCCAGGATAGACGCGAATCAGATTCAGTTGGCACAGTTGGTGCCTCAATTACCCCCTCAACTCCAGTCTCCCTTCAGTGGTAAGTTCTTGGTGTCTGGGTCAATGGATGAGTTTTCACCATCGACGATTAATGTAGCTGGTGAGGGACAGCTAAATGTGGGTGGGGGAACCGTTCAGGTGTCGAATGTGGATGTAAATGCCGGTCGCTGGCAAGCTACGGTGGCGGCGAATCGCGTGCGACTGGCTAGGGTAGTGCCGGATTTACCGCCGCAATTGTCGGGAAATTTAACTGGAATCATGAATCTGTCTGGGACTGTGGAGCAGGTGGCGCTGGAAACGATTCGGGGAGATGGGAATGCTTTAATTAGCCTGGCAGGGGGTGTTGTCAGGGCAAGGGATATTAATCTCGCCGCCGGACGCTGGCAGGCAGATGTACAGGCGGCGGGGCTGGATTTGGACAGGTTAGTGCCGGATTTACCGCCGCAATTGGCTGGGGCGTTTAGTGGGAATTTTGATCTATCGGGGTCTGTTGAGAAGGTGGCACTTGATCAGATTCGAGCCCAAGGTCAGGGTAGATTAGCCGTGGCGGGGGGTACGGTGAGGGCAACGGGGGTGCAGTTAAGTGATGGGACGCTACAAGCAAGGCTGGCGCCGGAAGGGATTGAATTGGCACGGTTTGGGGAACAGTTATCGGGAACTGTCAGCGGAAATGTAGATGTATCAACCAGTCTGGAGACATTGACCCCGGAAGCGATCGCGCGATCGCTTTCGGCTGCTGGTCAACTGCAATTTAGTCAAGGACTTGCTCTGATTGACCGTCCCCTAAGTACCACATTTCGCTGGACAGGTCAAGGGATAGACCTGCAACAGTTAACCGCTGAGGGACTGTCTGCCAGTGGTTTTATTGGCGTGAATCCCGCCCAGTTGGATCAGGGAATTGGGGCGATAGGAAATTTTAACCTAAATCTGGCGGCAAATAATTTGGATTTAGCCGAACTCTCGGCGTATTTACCCCCAGCTGCAGCGGATGTGGATGTGGCGGGATTGGCGGATTTTACGGGTACTATCGCGGGGAATCTGACGAATCCCCTTGTTCAGGGGAATGTCGAACTGGAGGATTTTGCTGTTAGTGGTTTGGCATTTGAAGAAGAACTCGCAGGTCCAGTGACGGTGATACCCGGAGAAGGGGTAGAACTCAATCTGCAAGGTGAGACCGATCAGATTGAATTAGCCCTAGGATCAGATTATCTGCCCGTATCCTTTAACATTCGTCGGGGGGACGCGATCGCCACCGGGACACGCCAGGGTGATGTGCTACGGGTGAATGCCGAAAGTATTCCTATTGCTTTAATTAAAGATATCGCCCCGGTTCCTGTCGCCCTGCAGACTCAACCCTTGGTGGGTGATATTTCCGGTGAACTGGCGATCAATTTGAATACCTTTGACGTGGCTTTAGACCAAGTAGAATTAACAGGTCCAATTTTTGGCAGTCGTTTGCCAGGGGAAGCGGCACCAGGGGAAAATCTGTATAGCCTATCGGGTCGAATTACCCAAACGCCCACGGGACCTCAATTTCAAGGGACGCTGGATATTGAACAGGGACAACTGGAAACCTTGGTAGCGGGCTTACAGTTAATCGATTTAACCACAACACCACCCACCACCCCCACCGCACCCTTGGATATCGCCCAAGTGGGAATGCCCCAAGCTAAATTGCAAACTCAACTGCGCCGACTTGCAGAAATTGAAACCCTGCTGCGACAGCAGCAACAGGCGGAGGAAGAAGGGTCAATTCTGCCTGATTTAGAGGAGTTAGATGGCACATTTAGTGGTGAGGTACGAATTAGTGGCTCGTTGGCATCGGGAATTAATGCCAAATTTGACCTCCAGGGACAAGACTGGGAATGGGGTGATTATCAGGTTAACCAGGCAACGCTTCAAGGCAGTTTCCAAGAGGGAGTACTGACTCTGCTGCCGATAACCTTACAATCGGGAGAGAGTTTTGCCACATTTTCTGGGACTATCGGTGGAGAGACGCAATCGGGTCAGTTACGCCTAGAAAATTTCCCCATCGCCCTAATCCGAGACGTAGTGGATTTGCCGCCTGCGATCGGTCCTATTAGTGGGAGTTTGGACGCTACAGCAACTCTTTCGGGGAGTTTAGCGAATCCCCAAGCCAGAGGATCAGTGACGGTAACCGACGCGACGCTGAATCAAGAACCCATTGAAACCTTGCAGGGGAGTTTCAGTTACAGTGATGCCAGGTTGCGGTTCTTAGCCGAAAGTATACCCACAGACGAGGGTGAACCTCAATTAGTGGTTCAGGGAAGTATCCCTTACCAGTTACCCTTACCAGACGCCGTCGCCCCAGAGAGTGAGGAACTCCGCCTGAGTGTGAATGTGGAAGACGAGGGGCTAGCTTTATTGAATATCCTCACCCGCCAGCAAGTTGTCTGGAGAGGGGGAACCGGAAACGTTAATTTGGATATTCAAGGCAACTTTAACCAAGAACAAGGGCGTCCCACAGGAGTGAGGGCAGCGGGAGTTGCCATCGTGGAAGGGGCAACAATCGCCTCGCAAGCCCTACCCGAACCCCTGACTGATGTGACGGGGGAAATTGAGTTCAACTTTGACCGGGTTGATGTGAATGGCTTGACGGCGAACTATGGTGGCGGTCAAATTACCGCAGCAGGAACCCTGCCTATCTCTGAACCTATCCCTCAAACCAATCCACTCACGGTAAATATTGGGGAACTGGCAATTAACCTGAAAGCCCTATATCGAGGTCAGATCCAACAAAGTCAGGTGGTGCTAACTGGGACAGCGTTGAATCCCACGATTGGTGGTGAAATTAACTTAGTTGATGGTACTGTACCACTACCTGAGCAAGATGGCGGTGCGGTAACTGGTGTAGGAACTGGGGGTGACACAGAGGAGGGTATTGTTTTCGAGTTTAATGACTTAAAAATTACCCTGGTGGAAGATATTCAAATTAGAAAGGCACCGATTTTGAATTTCCTTGCCCAAGGGACTCTAACACTGAATGGGACTTTAGATGATTTGAGACCCGACGGCGTGATTCGCCTGCGGCGGGGTCAGGTGAATTTATTTACGACTCAATTCCGGTTGGCGCGGGGGTATGAACAGACGGCTGAATTTATTCCCAGTCAAGGACTTAATCCCTTTTTAGATGTACGGTTAGTTGCATCAGTGGCGGAAGCCACCCAACGGCGACTCCCTACTACCGCCCAGACGGCGGAAATTGCGGATGTGCCGGAGTTTGAGTTGGGTACGGTGCAAACAGTTCGGGTTGTCGCCCAGGTGGAAGGATTGGCGTCTCGACTGGAGGATCAGTTGGAATTGACGAGTACACCGGCACGCAGCGAAGCCGAAATTGTGGCGCTGTTGGGTGGGGGTTTTGTGGATACCTTAGGGCGAGGGGATAGTACGTTGGGGTTGGCGAATTTGGCGGGTTCAGCGGTGTTGGGACCGGTGGGTAATTTTATTGCGGATACGTTACCGTTGAGTGAGTTTCGTCTGTTTCCGACGATTATTCCCGATGATGAAAAACGGAGTTCGAGTTTAGGGTTTGCGGCTGAGGCGGGGATTGATATCACGCAAAGTTTCTCGGTTTCGGTGTTGAAGGAGTTAACCACTGGGGAACCGTTCCAGTACAACCTGCGCTATCGAGTGAATGATGATGTGCTGTTGCGGGGGGGGACTGATTTTTCGGAAGATAGTTGGGCGATTATTGAATATCGGCGGCGATTTTAGCCGTTTTGAGTTATAATCAATGAACTTAAGTGCTAAACAAGACCTGTCCATTCTGAATCGCGACTAACTGCATTTTCAACGGTCCGGCTGTAGAGGTTTGGTCTTGGGCAATAGCTCTCACCGCCAGAGGTTGCTCAGATTCCGCCAACTGTTCAATAAAGCGAATCAGGGTAGAAGGATCACCATCTGCAACTTGAATCGAACCGAGGACTCCAGCCCGACGGGCGCGAAACTGAGAGGCGGCGAGTAACTGGTCAATGCGCTGTTGCACCGCTTTATTCGTCAGAGTTGAAGCATCGACAGAAATTGCGGCTAACACCTCCCCTGGTTCAAACACCACTTGATTGAGCGCTGCATCGGCAAAAGCTTGAATGGGTTTTTCCCCAACCACATAGTTTCCAGCGGAGAGAATTCGCACCACATAGTCTTCACCACCTTGAATTTGCTCGATTAACTGTTCGGCTTGGGCTTGAGTAATTTGAATCAGGGGTTCGTTTGGTTCCTCAGATCCCGGCAAAATAATGTCAGTGGCGGTTCGATTGGCTTCCCGCAGGAGTTGATCAACCGCCTCAGATGCGGCTGAGGGTTCAACAATACGCACCACGCCAAATGCCAGCACTTGACCACGCAAAATTGCCACATTGCCCTGACGTAGGGCTTGATAGTTCTGATAATACTGCTCCAGAATATCAACTTGCCGTTCTAAAAACGTTAGTTGTTGTTCTTGATCTTGTAGTTGTTGGTTGCGTTGAGCGATGAGGAGTTCCCGTTGGGCAAGTTCCTCTTCCAGTTGATCCAAGCGAACTTCCCGTTGTGCGATCGCCTCTTGGAGTTCGGCTTGCAGTTCTTGAAGACGGGCTTCCCGTTGTGCGATCGCCTCTTGGAGACGAGCTTGTCGTTCAGCAATGGTTTCAATAACTTTATCTTTTTGGGCGAGTTCCTTCTCTTTTTCTGTCAGTTGTTGATTTCTCTGCTGGAGTTGCTGGTTTTTTAGCGCCAGTTGCTGGCTAGTTTCCTCCAGTTCCTGATCCCGTTGAGCCACTAACTCTTTAAGCTGACTAATTTCTGCCTTAAGTTGATTTCGTTGCTCAATTAACTGCTGACGTTCAGCCAACAGCGACTGAATTTCGGAACGTAGATTACTTGCCTGTTTCGAGATATCTCGCAGTTGAGCTTGAGCCTGCTGAAAATTGCTGTTGAGTTCATTCAGACGCTGTTGCACTTTGGCTTGCTCGGCTCTGGTTTGAGCGAGTTCGTTCTCTACTTGCTGTTTCTGGGCATTTAGAGTTTCCACATCCCGACGCGCATGTCTAAGTTGTCGCAGGATGTTATCCAGTTGAAACACCCCTTCCCGCAGGGATTCACTCAAACCGAATAGAATACCCAAAGTTGAGGCAGAAATCAAACATCCGGTCATAATCGTAACCACCGTCGCCGTTTTGCGAGGACGTAAGTTAAATAAACTCAGCCGCGCCTTGCCGACTTTCGTACCAATGCGATCGCCTAAGGTGGCGAGGACTCCTCCCAACAGTAATATTGCCACGATCAGGATGTAAGCGCTGGTCATCACGGTGCTGCATCTGTCCAGATACAGCCTATCTTATGGCTGAGGCGGATTATATATTTTTTTTGTTGATGGTTCATTGTTCATGGTTCATTGGGATTGGAGAAATTATTCCCCATCTCCCCTGCACCCCTGCACCCCTGCACCTCTGCACCTCTGCACCCCCGCCCCCCCGCATCTTTGCTCAGATTGTGCATAAGGTATACAGAGGCGAAGGAACATCGCCACAAATTGCAGGAACTGGTACAGCAGCAAACCCAAGACGCGATCGAATAATTAATTGGTGACCGAAAAATTGGGTCAGATATTTTTTGTCCTTTGTTTTTTGTCCTTCGTCCAATAGCCTTTATATCATGCCCGACTGTGTAATGAGTTTATTATACCTGTAGTTATTTGGCAAGCCACATTAACCTTTTTCATTTCTACCAAGTGAGTGCTTCTGGCGCTAAATCAAATAACTCTTTTAACTCCCGGATAACCTGTTGCTGACGCTGCATTTCTTTCCAAATCGTAGGATGTTGCATTCTTTGTAATGCTGTAATCATAGGAGTGAGTTGCTCTGAAGGGGTATCTGTTTCCTTTTTCTTAATATATTCACCCAATCTTGCCCGATAGTTGTAGAACGCTTCTTTTCTAGCTTCGACTAGATAATCTCGGTCATTTAAGCGTAATACCTCAATCGTATAGTCTGCTCGTTGACAACCTTTTGAATCTAGAGAATATCTGGGTAAAAAATAGAATGTATCAATTAAATCAATCTCCAAAAAATCCAACGGATCTTCCTTTCGCGGATCGATAAGTACTGGCTCTCCCTGTTCTGGCTCAACCATGGGTTCGCCCCGTCTTCGCGCAACTTCCTTAACTTGACCCGTTGTATCAGAGAAAACAGCGTACTTATTATTTTTGCCGCCATTACATTGACCGCAAGCATATAAATAATTTTCCCAGACAAAAACGGCTTCAGGATATAGATCCTTGGGTTTAATATGCTCCACTTCATCAGCGACAGAATCTTCACAGTAACCACAGCGACGAGCGGCACAGCACATTTGGGTTAAAGTTTGACGCACTTGGCGAAAGGTGGGGTTTGTTGGTTTGTTATGTCGGGCAAATGCTTTTTTTCCCTTAGCAACTCTTTCGGCGTAATCTTTTAGACCGTTAATTTCATTTTGCCAGGTATTTAATTGATTTTGAGCATTTTTAGGTAAATTTTGCTGGGGAAGTCGTATCATCCTTTATTTATACTATGTTGTGACATTTAGGATTAGAAAGCGGATGTTATGGGCGCACGTCGGTGCGCCCCTACGGTTTTTGGGTGTGAGTGTGTGAGTGTTATCCATCCAATTTAGGTGTGCTATGCCCATGTGGTAGGAAAAGCCGCCATAGATACTATATATAAATAATGAACATTTCATTAACCGAGTATATGGGGTGAAGTTGGCATCATTACCCGCAGTTTTTCTTGCTCATTTCGCTCATCTTCACTTAGTTGTTCGTGTAGTTCTTTCCGATTCAATTCAGCCAACCGTTGTAACCGCTTTTTTGATTCGTCTGAGCGCGTCACATCTGCACCAAATGCTTCTGTACCATAAGCATCTAAGACATTACCATAAAGTAAGCGATCTAAATCTTTCCCCCTTACCATAGCCCCTGATTCATTACTACCTGGTTTAGGTAAACGCCAGACTGTTCCCACGGTTGCGGCTTGGCAGATTAGGGGACTATGGGTTGTAACAATAAATTGAAGATTGGGAAAATGTTCCCGAAACCAAATCCCGATTCGCCGTTGCCAGGTAGGATGAAGGTGAGCATCAATTTCATCGATGAGAACAACACCAGGAGGAATAATTTTTGTTTTGTCATTGGGATCAAAAATAGATTTATAGCCATAAACTCTAGTAAGTTGGCGAATCAGTTCAAAGGTTAGGCTTAAAATCGAGCGATACCCATCACTCAATTCCTCAACTGGCAATCGACAACCATTGCCATCAACAAATTCAACACCTTTAGAGGAAACGTGTTCCAGACGCGCTTGATGCGGCAGAAATTCACTTTGATTGACAAACTCTTTCACCGAATCAATCAGGTTTCCTTCTGGATCACCTTCGAGTTTCTTGAATTGTAAATCTTGCAGCCACTGTAAACATTCAGTTAAAGCTACATCTTCCCCAAACAACGATAAGTGTGCCGCTACTTTAGGGTTAGAGGAGAATAGTTTTTCATAATCTTTATCCCCACCCCTGAAGCGTCGAAAGGGACCAAACCCAGCCGAAAACCAGCAAGCTCTTTTTCCCCATAAACCTCGTCTAGGATTATACCCGTCTACTTCTGGATCGTCTATTTTGACATCATTTTTGCTCTTGATAAATTGAAGCAAAACAGGAAAACCGTGGAATCCAATCGATTTATACCCTCCAGGTATTTTGTCAAAACGGCTATCATACAATAAATGGACATAAATTTCTCCAGAATTTTCATTGTCTCCATAGTCTTCATTTTTGTTTAACCACTCATTCCAATTTAGCCGAAGCGCAATAGCATTACTTGGACCAAACAAAGCTAATGCAATAGCACGTAATAAAGTTGACTTACCTGAACCATTGTCGCCAATAACTACATGCCACCCCGCACAATGTTCTAAACTTATCTTCCAATATAAATTTTTAATTGAGCGGATATTAATCATTCCAATTTCATTAATATACATAATCCCTTCATTTAATTTATTGTCGGATAGGTATCCTTCCCACCGAAGCCAATGGTGCAAGAACTGAGATCTACAGTAGCTTATGCGATCGCGCCTTTCCACCAATCCCCCGAAACCCTCTGCGTACCTCTGCGCTTCCCTCTGCGTACCTCTGCGTTGAAACATTCACTCTGGGAAAGAATCCAGCAGCACAGATATCCCTCGCACACCCACCACCGCCACCAAACTCCCCATCACCACAAGGCTTAAAAGTCGTAAACTAACCTGTAGCGATCGCAGTCGTTGTTCCAACTCGCTGTCATAGTGTTGGGCTAAGGTTTCCAGCGTCTGATCTAAGGTTCCGCTTTCTTCCCCGGTGCTAATCATCTGTAGCGCTGTAGGGGGTAATTTACCCTTAAGACTCTGACTCAAAGGTTGACCCATGCGGACGCGCCTTGTAGCCCAGGATAGTTTAGCTTTCATTACCGTATCTGGGATATGCTCTCGCAGTAAATCCAAGGCGGTGAGGAGAGATACCCCACAACTTAACGGTAATCGTAACTTAGCTAGATACAGGAGCGATCGCGCCTGCACAATTTTGCCAAAAATAGGTAGCCGCCTCACCAGTTGCAGCCACAAAGGACTAGAAAAGCGAGATACCAGGACGATCATCACCCATAATAGCAGCGCGATCGCTAACCCTCTTAACCAGAATTCTGGCTTAATAATTCCGGTTGGATTGGGGTTAAAAATAGCCGCCGTTAACACCAAAAATCCCCAAATTGTCGCCATAGCTGAACGTTTTACCGACCCATATAATCCTTCTTGTCTCCCTTGCGTTTCAGCGTCTTGGGCGAGCATTTGACAGGTTTGGGGGAGAGAACCGCTATATTCAGCTAAACGGATTAAGCTAATCGTCCAACGGTTAAAATAACCGCGTTCACAGGTTAAGGCGGTGGCGAAATCTTGACCCGAACCTACGGCGAGACTGACTTTTTGTAAATAGCGTTTAACCGCTGGGTTTAAATCGTTTCCCACTAGGGTTAAGCTTTGCTGTAGATTTATACCAGAATTGAGTAATTTAGCCAGTTGGTAGAAAAACTTAGCATTTTGGCGATTTTTCATTCGTTTTTTGTCCTTCGTTATTCTTCCTTGGTCATTTGTCCCTATCCAGATTTATTTCTCCCTTTATAATCTAGTCCGTGCAGGTAGACTTTTTTTATGTAGCTGTGACTTCCAGGAATCTATTGCTCATTTTCACAAATTACCATAATATTCGATAAATATTGGTCAGTCTTGTAGTGAAAAAGTCGGAGTCCAGCCTGTTCTATTTCTTGCAGCAGTTCATGAATTTCAAACTTATGCTGTCTCCAAATCGTAATCTCTTCCCCTTCAGCCATTTCAATAATCCTATCCCCTCCCATTAACCTGAAATTTATCCGATAGTTCTGACGGAATTTAATCGTCGCGACAATACTATCTGTTTTATGCTCATACTTTCGCACCAGTTCACAATCTTCAGCTTGAATCCCCAGCGCAGTTTTCACCCAAGCATAGACTTGATCCACATGATACTTTAAACCCCCTCTCACCGTTCCATCCCATTCAGAGTTAGAACCAATTTCGTTGGTGAATACCAGGACATCATGCTTGCCCATGCTGTCTCTAAAATTTTGCAGGACGGCGGTTCTATTATGATGATTACCCATGGTTACACCTAAATGTAAAATGACTTGGGCGGTGTCGTCAGTTTTTAGGTTAACCTGATGGTTTAACAAGGTTTTGGATAATGAATTATTTTCTATGTCAATCGTGTCGCTGATAAACTCGATATTAGGAAACCATTCTTTTATATTTTGCTGGGATACCTTCAGTAGGTCTTCGCTAATGTCTAAGGCGATATATCGATTGATTCTGCCCAAGCGATTCAGCCGACGAATAAAATCTTTAACGGGATAGGAATTACCCGCGCCGACATCGATAATATTAACGGTTTTGACAGCTTGTATTTTGCGGGTGATGATTTCAAAATTATCTCTTAACAGGTCAATTTCTCGATTAGAGGGTCGATACCAGCGTGGACGCAAATAGTTGAGATAAAACTTATCCCAGATAGTTGCGCCTTGACCTTTGTAGGAATATTTGAGGCTAATTTCGCGTCTAGTGGCTAATATTTGAATGATATCTAAGATTTCGGTGTCTGAGAAAATTGAGTAAAATTCAGCACTAGGCTGGGCTGTATGAAGGATAGGATATTGCTGAGATTTAGACATTGATGTTTCCCTGATCATATTTCTTCAAACTATATTTAAATAATAGGGCACGGCAATGTTCTATACCCAAGAAACCCCCTTTTTGCCCCGGCGAGGAGGAAGTCGCAGCTACACAAACTTTCGTCCGCCTGCGCGGACTGGATTATAAAGGGGGTGGCTAACTCGAATTTGGTATGATTTAGTAGGGGTACGATATTATCGTGCCCTGATCGAGTTGTAGGTTGGGTTGACCTAGAAAACAAAAAAAATTAAGTGATAAAGCTCTTACTACTAATTCAATTGGGGGTTGGCGATGGGACGTTTATGGCGAAGACAGCGCAACTACAAACTAAATTCGCTGATGGATTTCCTCTAAGAGTTGCTGCGCGGCGGCTTGCAGTTTACCACGATTATAAGCTTGGAATGTTTCTAGGGCGGCGCGGGTGAGGGTTTCGGCTTGGTTTAGGGGTTCCAAAATATGCGATGTCTCGTCTCTATATTCGGTGCATCTTGTCCATTTTATCGGGTCAATTCGTAAGTAAGCGCGGATGATATCCAGGGTTTCTTCAGCACTATCAACCGTTTGTCAGAGTTGGCGGAAGTGGGTTAAGCCGAGGGTGTAGTTTGTTTGAAATTGGCTGATTTGTTCCGATAAGTTAGAATCGTCCGCCAGTTGATGGAAGCGTTCAGCGTAGACGAGGGCGAGGGCGATATAATCATACCCCAGGTTCTTTTTGTAGTCGTTGTTGGTATTAGGCTGTTTCACCAACCGTTCCGCATAATCCGCAACTCGTAAAAACACCGGGAAACGAGTATCCCCCAATACCTCCCCTGCTCCCCCTGCTCCCTCTAGATTTTTTATGGGGAGAATGTCGATTGCCATGGTCAATCCGTCCTGATGCTTAGTCTGATTGTAGATGATTTGGGGAAATCGGGTGTAGGGGCGTTATATTTTTTTAACGCAGAGGGGTGCAGAGGGATTGGACAGATTGGGAAATAATGGGAAGATTATGAATTGATTGGTAATTAGATTGATTCTCTGTTTTTGTCCGATGTTTTATCCGATGTAGGGGCGGGTTTAGACGCTTAATTTTTGGATCACTGATAACGTTTCAGCAAAACCCGCCCTGACCTTAACCTTAATGCGATCGCAGATTGGAAAAACGCAAGGAAACCCAACAAAATATAGGCTGATGATACAAACAGGTAAGCGCACGTCGGTGATAGGGCGCACGTCGGTACGCCCCTACGTAAGGGGTTTGCGGTTGGATTAAAAATGAGGTCATCAATGCGAATTTTATATGATGACATTTCAATATGTTGGTGGGCTACGGCGGATATTGAATTGAATGGTTGTCTCCTAACTTTAACACCGCCTAACCCACGATGGCGGACTGACACAGCTAAAATTGTGGAATAGATTTGACTTTTAAACCGGGCGCAAGCCTTGCGCCCCTACAGTTTTCGGGCGTAAGATTAATTCATCAAATAAGGTGTGCCACGCCACTACGATATCGGTGGGTTACGGCGGATATCAAATTGAATGGTTATCTCCTAAATTTAACACCGCCTAACCCACCCTACGATTCACAAATTGACAATGGATAATGAACAATGGATAATGAACTATCCTTAAAAGAAGAGGATTGAAATTAAGGAAAATCTTTTTAAATTTCTTCGTAAACGAAGAGGTCTTAGACCCAATTACTCAATTGTCAATTATCAATTATTAATTATCCATTGATAACGGTTTTCAGACTATCTTCTAAATCCTTGAGTAAACGGTCATCTTTGCGTGACCACCACCCTGGTTTAATCACTTGACGACAAATTTATTGACCAATTAAGACGACAACTTCGGCGTAACCGATATTATAACGGTCGAGGGCGGTTGCGGTGTCAATCCAGATTACGGTATAGTTATCAGCTAAACAATGTTCAACGCGATGTAATTCTGTGGTTTTACCGCTACCTGTGTGACCCGAAAGTAAAAAATTTGCGGGGTCATCTTCCATTTCCAAGGCGTTGACTAAATGCTCAACAGGACTATCTGCTCGCGAAACGTAAAAATCCTGAATATCTTCAGCCTTTTCCAGCGGTTCTTCAGGTTTAAACAGTTGATAAACGGGTTTCCAAAAGTTTGGGTTAGTCATTGGTAAAACAAGAGGGAACAGGACATAGGGAATCGGGAATTCATCATTTGGGCGGGGCGGGTTTAGTGACATTAAGGCGGAAAAAAACGATAGTTGTGAAACCCGCCCCTACATACGAATCATGGATCATTCATCATCTCCCCCATTCCCCCGATACAATTATCTTTGATACAATTCTAAGTCCCTCTGTTAAACCTCCCCATACCTATGCCCGTTACGGTTGTCACCCTGAAGCAAATCGAAACGCAACTTGATTTGATCATCACCCGCCCGCCATCGGGATTGTTCCTGAAAGGAAATCTACAGGTTCCCGGTGATAAATCTATCTCCCACCGTGCTTTAATGTTGGGTGCGATCGCGCAAGGGGAAACCCGCATCCAGGGACTCCTATTGGGGGATGATCCCCGCAGTACCGCCGTTTGTTTCCAAGCTATGGGTGCAAACATCTCTGAACTTAACGCCGCAGAGGTTATCGTTAAGGGCGTGGGCGTGGGAGAATTACAAGAACCTCTGGATATCTTAAATGCGGGTAACTCTGGGACTACCCTGCGGCTAATGCTGGGACTTTTAGCCTCTCACCCCGGACGCTTTTTTACTGTAACCGGAGATAAATCCTTGCGATCGCGCCCTATGTCTCGTGTGGTGCAACCCTTGCAACAAATGGGTGCCCAAATCTGGGGGCGTGGGAATGGTTCATTAGCCCCCCTAGCAATTCAGGGACAACGCCTCAACCCAATTCACTATCATTCTCCCATCGCCTCTGCCCAAGTTAAATCCTGTATTCTATTAGCAGGGTTAATGGCAGACGGGGACACAACGGTAACAGAACCCGCCCTGTCTCGTGACCACAGCGAACGGATGCTTAAGGCGTTTGGTGCTAAGATTACCGTTGACCCAGAAACCCACAGTGCTACAGTCACGGGTCCGGCGCAACTCCAGGGACAAACGGTGATTGTTCCGGGTGATATTAGTTCCGCCGCCTTTTGGTTAGTCGCTGGGGCGATTGTCCCGGATTCTGACTTATTGATTGAAAATATCGGTGTTAATCCCACCCGCACGGGTATCTTAGACGCCCTAGCGATGATGAATGCGGATATTCAGTTGGAGAATCAACGGGTAGTCGCCGGAGAACCAGTTGCTGATATCCGAGTTCGCTATAGTCGTCTCAACGCTTGTGAAATCGCTGGGGATTTAATTCCCCGTTTAATTGATGAGATTCCCATTTTGGCAGTTGCGGCTGTTTTCGCCCAGGGAACCACCGTAATTCAAGACGCCGCAGAACTTCGGGTTAAAGAAAGCGATCGCCTCGCGGTTATGGCGTCTCAGTTAAACCGTATGGGAGCAAAGATTACCGAACTCCCCGATGGGTTAGAAATCACTGGAAACACCCCCCTAACTGGTACAGAGGTTGACAGTCATACGGACCACCGGATCACCATGAGTCTTGCGATCGCGGCTCTCAACGCCAAAGGAATTACCACCATCCACGGTGCAGAAGCCGCAACCATTTCCTATCCCGACTTTACCACCACATTACAACGTCTGTGCAATAGGGGCAGTGCGGAGCAACTTGTTTAAATCTTGGCACAGACTAAGCCAGTGAAGCGAGGTTTTTATTAAATTTAATTAACTTCGCATTTACTAATTTTTTAGTCTGATAGACTCTGACAAAGTGAAATTCCTGATTGAGCAATCCATTGAACCCGATCAAATTTTCGCCCTCGACGGCAATGATGGCATCTTTAGTCTTGATGGCGACGATACAGTCTTTGGCGGCGGTGGCGTTGACGTCATCATTGGTGGTGGTGGCAATGACGTACTCAATGGAGACGGTGGCGCTGATGTTATTTTCGGTGACTCTCAAATCTTTGGCATCGGCGGGAATGACCTAATCAATGGTGGCGCTGGCGCTGATGTTATCTTTGGTGAAGCTGGCAATGACACCATTAATGGTGGCGGCGGAGCTGACAACATCAATGGTAATGATGGGGATGATTTGCTCCAAGGTAACAATGGCGCTGATGTTGTCTTTGGTGGCAATGGTAATGATATTATCACGGGTGGTGCTGGCGCTGACCGACTTTTTGGTGAGGATGGGAATGATATCATTCAGGGTGACGCTGGCGCTGATGTTATCAATGGCGGGTTAGGTAATGATACACTCCTGGGCGGAGCTGACGATGATTCATTTTTTTCGGGTTCTGGCAATGATCAAGTCTTTGGCGGAGATGGTAATGATCGTGCTGACGGTGAAGCTGGGGATGATATCCTCAATGGCGACAGTGGCAACGATACCCTCTTTGGTAGCCTAGGGAATGACACCCTGAATGGGGGCAATGACGAAGATATACTCGTTGCTGGGGTTGGCAGTGACTCTCTCGATGGCGGCGATGGAAATGATGTGCTGATTGGCGTTGACCCCTTTGTCCCAGCATTTGGATTTGGTGGTACGCCTATCAACCCATTGGCTCCCTTCGAGCGGGATACTCTCACTGGCGGTCAAGGAGAGGATACATTTGTCCTGGGTGACGATGGTACTGTAGTCGGTATCGAACGGGGAGAGCCGGAACTCTACTATGTTGGTGGCGGTAATGCTGACTTTGCCTTGATCACTGACTTTACTTTAGGTCAAGACACAATCCAACTGGCTTCGGATACCTTGTTTAATGATCTGGAGTTTGGTTTCTCTAGTGGTGGTTTCCTCCCGCCAGGGGCGACGATTTCTTTCCAAGGCGACCTAATTGCGATTATTCAATCCTCCGTTTCACCTTCTGCCCTGAATAACCCTGTACACTTCGTTAACGCCTAGAAAAAAAACGAAGTGGTTGAAAACGCTGAGCTTGACGGTTACCGAAAACCCCACACAGACAATCCCTCTCAACTAATTTCTCAGACACTTCCCAGACTCTCATCCTCGGTTTCCGTAGACTCGAACGCCCCATCCTAGCTCCTGACTAGGGTGGGATTTCGATATAGCAGGACAGATTCTATTTAATTTATTGACACTATACTGGTTTTGTGGATGAGACTCAGGTGGCAGATGAAATTCCCTATTCTCACGTTGACCAAATCGGTGGTCTAGCAGGTAAGCTGAAGGCAGTCTCAGAATGGGCTGAGCTGGGATTAGTCTAATTCTCCAACATTCCTCAGTCAGGTGGGAGAGCAAGATCACCAATTTTTTGGCGGAGGCGCTATATTATAAACTCTTGCATTCTACTCCACTATCCTTATGAACTATACTTTGGCACAATTGGTCAAATAACTCCCCTAGAATGGTTTTTTTACTAAAAACGTTGGACTTATGCGCCAAAATAACCAGACATTGCGTTTGCAACTGAACCACTACCGCTCCTATATTGCCATTTCCTGCGAGGATATGGAAGTTGGGTTTTGTACGCCAGAATTTGCGACGAAGATGGTCGAAATCTTTAATGAGTACGAAAGACTCCATGAAGAAAATGAAATGTTAAACAAAGCCTTAAAATTAGCCTGTATCGATTTGCTTAAACAAGCTGGGATTAGCATAAATCATCTCGACAGGCGCGTCCAGGACTATCTAGACAGAGCTAAACGTCCGGAACATGGAACTCGTGCGATCGCGTTTTTGCTGCGGGAAAGACAACAAGCCCTGGATATCAGTAATCGAGAATTTGTCCGGTTTTGTGCTTCTTACAAATTAGCGCCACAACAGCTTAAAGATATATTCCAAGGTAAGGATATTCCCGATAGCCAACTGAAGTCCTTATCCCGGATTTTAGGAAAATCCGTGGACGAGATAATAGAAGTACGTGATGGCTTCAGTGATAGTGAACTGAATCGATTGGCACGCATTTTGGGAGTGACTACAGAAGAATTTACTCAGGTATTGGGGTAAAAATTGTTCATTATTCATTAGTTACTCAAAACAGACGCGCCATGGCACGTCTGGTACAAACTGGCTTAACGAATAATACCTGGAAGCACAACACCCACTTGATTGTTAAAAATTTCCATGTCCCGTTGATCATTTTCATCAAAACTGGCTTTAAAATAGTCAGGAACCTGGGGCCAATTGGATGGATCATACTCCGTCGTATCCTCACCATAACGTTTGTTCACGAGTTGGGTAACGGCAAGTAACTCACCATCACAACTTAAAACAGGCATACATAACAGACTGCATGTCCGATAATGGGTTTTGGCGTCTGTTCTGCGGGCGATATCAGAATCGGGATGATCGTAGAGGTCAAAGGGAATGTTTAAGGGTTGACCGGTTTGGGCAACTTTGCCAGCAAACCCTTCTCCTAAAGGTACTCGCGTTTCCATTAAAGAACCATCGGCTTGGGGGATTTTTGTCCATAATTCCTGAGTTTGGTAATCAATTAACCAAAGGGTGGTGCGATCAGCATGGGTCAGTTGTTTTGCCGCTTGCATCACCGTTTGGATGATTTCTTCGGCATTTCCGCCACTACTGCTACTAACTAAACTAATCGCTTGATAGAGGGGATCGATCGCCTTGCGTTGTTCCTGAATATTGCGAATTTCCCGGTGAAATGCTTGGAACCCTTGCAGAATGGGTAACGTGGATGTCATGCGTTCCTGCAATTTCTGGGCATCGGCTTGGGTAAAGCCATTGATTTCGATTTTTTCGGATAACGTCCCTCCCGGTTCATAGGTAAATATGAATTTGTTAAATGACCGAATAATAGCCATCACTTTCCCTTTCGAGTCTACAACCGGGAATAACAACAGGTTTTCGATGTGTTTGATCGCGTCAGGTTCTAAGCCAATATGGATTAACAGATCATTCAGTTTACTGGGGTTTTTGCTGGCTTTGACTGAACGAGACTCAACAATTTTACTGGCGATTCCTAGGGTGGCGGACACCCGAATCTCTTGAGCATTTAGGGTTCTGGAGTTCCAGACTAATGACCAAAAGATGCTTTGTTCGGCATCCATTAGGAAAATCGTGGTCTGTTCTGCGCCCAAGAGTTTGTTAATCGAGTTGGTGATAAAGCTCAACGTATAATACAGCGCATTGTAGAGCGCTTCATCACTCTGATCGGCAACGGAATTACTGAGAATTGCTAGGGTGTTATAAACGGATTCTTTTGGCTCAATTTGAGCAAGCTGTTTTAGCGTCTCATGGGTCTTGACAAATTGCAGGATTACGCCCACTCGTTCGTTAAAGACTTGCATGGACTGGCGGTCATTTTTATCAAAACTCGCTTTAAAGTAACTGGGAACGTGGGGCCACTCGTCTTTGTTATACTCTGGATGATCTCCGGGTTTGCGCTTGTTAATCAGTTGGGTTACGCCCAATAATTCCCCATCTGGACTAACAACGGGCATACAGAGGAGGCTACAGGTACGGTAGCGGGTTTGTTCATCCGTTTTTTTGGCATTTTCCGCACTGGGATGATCGTAGAGATCGAAGGGGATAATCATCGGTTGGCGGGTTTGTGCTACTTGACCCGCAAAGCCCACCCCAATATCACAGCGCACCTCTCCTTTCCCTGGAAGTTCCGTCCATAAGTCTGTGCGATCGCGATCCACTAACCACAAGGTACTGCGATCGGCGTTCAGCAGCTTCTTGGCGGTATTCATTACCCGTTGCAAAATGGCTTTGGTATCTAAGTTAATCTGATCGAGCGATCGCGTGGCTTCCGCTAACGCTGCTGTCGCCCGCAGCTTTTTCATTACCTTATAACAGGATTGGCAACTTTCCAGAATTCGCCGCACTGGAACCACACATTTTGCCAACCGTTCTAAGTCTAAAGTGGTGAATCCTTTGGGTCGCTTGTCAGATTGCTCATCGGTGGGTAATTTATTCAGTAGCTGAATCACCGCAATCACTTCTTGGCTTTCACTTAAGATGGGAAATGCCAAAATGTTTTCAGTGCGGTAACTATATTTTTTGTCAAATTCTTTAACCAGGGCGGCGCGTGGATCATCATAAACATTGTCGGGAATATGGATCACCTTTTTCGTCTGAGCCACCTGACCGGCAATCCCTTCCCCGACTCGCACTTGAATATCCAGGAATTCCCCTTCTTCATTCTCCGCCACTAATGACCAGAGTTCTGTCTTCTCGTCATTCAGTAAGAAAATGGTGGCGCGATCGGCACCGAGTAATTCGCCGACTTTAGAGGTGACATCGCGCAGCACCTCATAAAGGGCTTGCGCCGAACCTTCATCCTCGGATTCCGTATCGGCTTTTGATAAGATTTCCACTTGGGAAACCAGGAGTTTTCGTTCTAATTCTGCTAAGGCTTTGAGAAATTCCGAGTCCCCTGGTTCTAAATCCGCTTGGATGGTTTTTAAAGCCTGATTCACCCATTCTTGGTTAAAGACTGATTCATAGATGCGATTGTGAATCCTAACTTTCCCTTGATGCTTGAGGATTAACCCCATCATCCGCAGTTCCTTGTGTTCGGAACTGTCATTAGCGATCGATTCTCCTTGTTGGAGGATGCGCTGATACACCAGCAACAGCTTATGACTGCGGTGTTTGCGTCTGAGCAAGCGATCGCGGATCGTCTGCAAATGCATCAGTTCCGGTTGCTGCTCCCAATTCTCGATCCAGCGCGATCGCACTAACTTTTCCACCCATTGCGCTTCTGCTCCTTTCGACGGTGCATCAGGCGCTTGAGCGATCAATCGACAAAGCTGCTGGGTGAGGAAGGGTTGTCCTCCTGTCCATTTCAACACCTCCACCAGCAATCGTTTATAGTTTTGTGATTTAGCTTTTAATCCTCTGGCAATTTGTAATCCGCTACTGGCACTTTCTGGATAATGGGACTGTTCAGATAAATTAGAAATCATAGTGCAACCTGGTGTAAACGCCTTGGCAGCTTGCCTTCTCTCGCTAGTCGGGTGGTGATTGGGGATCAGGAGCCGTGAGTAATCCATTGGGACTATCTCAGATGCTACCTCACCTATGGCTTAAATTAGACTCTACCGATCTCAATATCGTAAGACAAATAGTATTGACAATACTACTAAATTATGTATGCTCCTGAATATATTTCACCCTATCGGTGAAAATTTGTGAAGATGAGGGAGATGGGGTTATAGAGACTTCGGCGGTGGAACTATGGCAAGCAGAGGGAATTCACTCAACACTCAGTCAGGGCGGGCGCGAGTTAAGTTAACGGTTTGCTTCTGAATGGTATCTGTAAAACCCGCCCCTACACACTCAACACTTACCCCATCACCCAATCAATCACTGGCCCTTTGGGTACAATGCGAGTCGGGTTAATGTGGGGATGGCTTTTGTAATAGTGTTGCTTGATCTGGTCAAGGTTACAGGTATCACTAACGCCTGGTTGCTCATAGAGATCTTTGAGATAATTTCCCAGATGGGGATAATCGCTAATTCGGCGTAAGTTGCACTTAAAATGCACGTAGTAAACGGGGTCAAAGCGAAACAGGGAGGTGAACATGCACCAATCGGCTTCCGTTATGCGATCGCCACACAGATAAGGTTGCTGGGATAGAACGGCTTCCCAATAGTCTAGTTCTTCAAAAAGTTCTGTTACCGCCTCGTCATAAGCCGTCTGAGTCGTGGCGAACCCAGCGCGGTATACACCATTGTTGATCGGTTGGTAAATTCTGTCAATCGCGCGATCGATTTCTGCTTGCAGATGATCGGGATAGAAGCTAACCTGAGATTTCGCGATCGCCTCAAACTCAGTATCGAACATGCGGATAATCTCACGGGATTCATTATTCGCGATCGTATTCTTTTGTTTATCCCAAAGCACGGGGACTGTCACTCGTCCGGTACAGTTCGGGTCAGCTTTTAGATACACTTGTCGCAAATAACGAGCCCCATGAACCGTATCCGGAATACAACCGGGAGCATCAGAAAATTCCCATCCGTCCTCATCCATAAAAGGGTCAACAATTGAGAGGCTAATTGCCTCCTCCAAACCCTTCAATTTCCGCATAATCAGCGTGCGGTGCGCCCACGGACAAGCGAGAGACACATAGAGATGGTAGCGTCCCGACTCAGCTTTAAACCCTGTAGAACCATCAGCACTCACCCAGTTATGAAACTTGGTCGGATTTCGCAGAAATCGCCCCTGAGGGTCTTGCTGGTAAGGTTCCTTTGTCCATTGTCCATCCACCAGCATTCCAGTTGCCATATTTTCTCCCTATTCCAACGCTTTGTTAATTATCCCAAATTTCTGTTATGCAATTCTCTATTTCATCTTGTCATCCTTCGCCCTTGGTTATTCTCAAAAAAAACGGCACATAACCAAAGACGAAGGACAAATTCAGCGTTACTCTTCCGTACTGAGAATTTGCGGCACTTTAAAAAAGTCCCCATCTTGGTCAGGAGCTTCTGCCAATAAAGCATCCCGCTCCGGATATCGTTGAAGTTGGTCAGGTCGGGTCACATTACTCACGTCAATAGCTCTAGTCGTTGGCGGAACATTTTCTGTATCCAATTCACTAAGCTGTTGAAAGTAATCCAAAATGCTATTAAGCTGCGGCAAAAATTGATCTTCTTCTTCAGAAGTCAACTCCAAACGCGCCAGATTAGCGACTTTGCGAACTTGTTCTAGGTCAATCATGATTGTTGATTGTTATTTTTTGATTATTCCCTAGTCAATGACTAATGACAAATGACAAATGACGATCACTAAAAATAGATATCAATAGCTGAACGTCCGCTAGTTTTCAGCCAGTTTTGGGCTTCCAAGTAGTTATTAGGAGCCAGACGAATCGCTCGTTTCCAATACTCGGCGGCTTGCTCAAACAACTTTTCTGCGGCTTCATCATTTCCTGCTTCCTTCTGCTTCTCACCTTGGAAGTGGTAAATGACAGCAACATTATTCAGCGCTTGGGGGAGACGGGGATTAGAGTCGAGGGCTTGATGGTAGTAGTCTAATGCTGTCTCATGATCACCGTTGCTGGTGTAAATTAACGCCATGTTGTATAGAATCAAGCCGCGGTCATAGGAATCTTCTTCTAACTCCAACGCTTGCTTGTAGTTATCCAAAGCTTCGGCATATTCGCCATCTCCCTGAGCAGACATACCATCTCGGTAATAGACAAATGCTTCTTTCGCTCTCTTGTTGGTTGGCAAAACCTTAAGAATTAGATCTGCCATTACCGTGAAGGTTTTGTCAACAAAGTTATCGTTACGCTGTGTTCGTGGCATAGTAGCTTCCCAATTATCCCGGTTGTCAATCATCGTAGCGTGTCTGGGATGCACTCGATCAGACATTGGGGAAGAGGTGATTATTGATACAAGGGCGCACGGATAGTGCGCCCCTACGGTTTGCGGGTGTACAGCAGAAATAACTGAACAGCTAATACCTCCCCTATCAATGAATCGTCCCATCGGGCAGAATTGTCCCTTGGAGACTAGCACCGTCTAGGTTACAATTATCTAAATTTGCCCCTGTCAGATTCGCTTTGTCAAGATGGGTGCCTTCCAATCTAGCGCCTTTGAGGTTAGCGGCTTGGAGATTTGCTGCTGTGAGATTCGCCCATCTCAAATCTGTTCCTTCTAAATCGGCGGCGCTGAGGTTTACCCCAAACAGATAAGCACTACCCAAATGAGCCTGACTGAGGTTAGCCTTTTCCAAGTCAGCTTGGTAGAGGTAAGCACCAATCAATTCGGCTTCATGGAGGTTAGCATGACTCAAATTAGCCCGGTTAAGATGGGCATGAATCAAGGTGGCTTCACTGAGATTGCTGCGTCTCAAATTGGCTTCATTGAGCATTGCGCTTTTCAGGTTTGCCTCTCTCAAGTCTGTGCCAATCAGATTAGCATGACTCAGATTAACGTTCATCAACTTAGCGCTTCTGAGATCAGCGCCGATTAAGTTAGCATGGCTTAGATCAGCATAACTGAGTTCCGCTTGCATCAAATGAGCGCTGACTAAGGAAGCTTCGATGAGATTAGCGTCAATCATACAAGCCAGACTCAGATAAGCAAGGCTGAGGTTGGCTTTTGTTAGGTTGGCGGTGATTAGATTAGCCGACTCTAACTGCGCCCCTTTCAGGTTAACGTGCTTCAGGTTAGCGCCTCTGAGGTTAGCGCCTTCTAGGTTAGCCTCACTCAAATCGGGTTCTATAGTGTGATGTTGATTTCTCCATTTAATCCAGCCAACTGCACCTTGTTGAAGTAATCTCAGATGCTCTAAATTTGCCATTCGCGTCTCCCGCTTTACCGTTAAATCTTGTCTATTGGTGAAGATTCAAGCGACTCACGATAAACACCACAATCGCCAATCCTAATAATGTCGGAGTTAACCAATTTCCCCAGCGCACGTAAAGCGTCTGGGTTTGTCGCCGATATATTGTCGCCGCGTGAATCTGGTATGTATTAATCCCAGAAAGCCATAAGGTTCTCCCATGAGGATCTACAATGCCAGAATAGCCCGTATTCGTCGCCCGTACTGCCCACCGGTCCGTTTCAATGGCTCGCATCACATCTTGGGCGTGATGTTGGGCGGGCATGGTTTCACTGTAATGAGCATTATTTGAGGCACTGAGAATAAACTCACCCTCCCTGGCGGCTTGATGGCGGAAATGATAGGCAAAGGCTGACTCATAACAAATCCCCGCGATCGCACGACCAAAAGGTGTGGCAAACTGTTGGTTGGGTTGACCTGCGGCTAAATGGGCATCTAAGGGGGAAAGGCGATCAATTAAACCGCCGAATAGTTCCTCAAAGGGAATATATTCTCCTAAAGGTACAAGAATAACTTTGTTATAGCGACTGATGGTTTCACCCTTACCTGTAATCGTAAATAAGCTATTGGTAAGGCTATCCCCTTTTTCACCAAACGCTCCCAGCCAAACCAGTACACCTTTTTCTAAAATAGCTTGTTTTAAACGGTCGAGTTTGTATTGATAAAACGGAACGGTTGAGCGAAATTGATTATCCTGTTCATCCCAGATAAATGGCAAAGCTGTTTCGGGTGTCAAAACTGCCTCAACTCCTTGATCAGCTAAGGCGTTGTAACCGTTGGTATAATTTTCAATTGCCCGACTCAAACCATCTCGGTAGAGTTTAATTGTGTTTGGAATATTCCCTTGAATAATGCCAACCTTGAAGGCTGCTTGAGTCGGTTGAATCAGAGGGCGACTGTAGAGTCCAAATCCAATCAGATGGAAACCGATGAGGAGTCCTAAGGCTAGGATAAATTTCTGCTTTGCGTTAGAATCAGTAACTCGTTTGGTTCGATTTGAGAAATAACTAATCCCAGCTTCGGCGATTAACCCATTTACGGCAACAACGGCTGCAGTTACCGTAAACGGACCCGAAATCTGACCCAGATGCAAAATCCATAAATTATGGGGACTCTGGGTATAAGCCAGAGATGTCCAGTTGAGATCGCCTAAGGTCCAGAAGGCTTCTAAACCACACCAGAGGGCAATTCCCATCAAGACGCGAGTGAGGGTTTTAAATTTTGCACCTTGACGATTCAACATTGAATTGAACGCCGTCATCCCCACCGCCCACAGCACCACAAGCACCGTCCCCCAGAGGGTAATAAACGCCCAGCAAAAAAGCGCGATCGCGAAACTGGCTAACCAGGGTACTCCCATCCAATCCATGGGATGAATCCCTGTAATCCAAAATAGAGCTAAGCCTTGATAGCCAATCCCCCAGCAGAAACCAGATAAAGCCGTCTGGCGCAGACTTTGACGGGTTACGACTAAGAACCATAAAGGCACCAAAGCAATCCACGCCAAAGACCAGGCTTCTACAGGGGATGGGGTTAATCCCATGAGGATACCACCCAACAGAGATAACAATAAAGGAGACGCTCGCCAAAGTTGCTTAGGAATTTGCATAGTAAGGATTGTGGTACTCAGGGTAATCTGTCACCCAATTAAGTCCTATCGAAACGTGGGGGGAGAGGGGGAGCTATAGAACCCCATCCTCAGCGGAACGAAGTGGAGTAGGGTGGGGATACATGGACTCCCCCAAGTAAAAAGCTAGTACTCGATGTGCTAGCTTTTTACAAGCCCTGCATCCTA
>NZ_JAVKEW010000127.1:0-37000 GCF_040226375.1 Coleofasciculus sp. G2-EDA-02
TTAGAGATAATCCGAACTAGGGAAGTATTCGGAAGTCTGTACCAAGTTTAGACTCAGTGCGGATATTCAACTCTTGCGTTGCTAGATTTGTCTCTAGCAATCCCTAACAGAGCAGCGATAGCTAGGTTAGGGTTGTTGAATCAGGTAATTAGGGTTTCGACAAAAAAGTCGGGGATCTGGAGTGGCGTAAGTTTATTTCATACCAAATCCGGGGAACGCTACCCCTGTTATAAACCAGTCCGCGCAGGCGGACTTTGTTTGTGTAGCAGCGATTTCAATCGCCTCCTCTTGCATGGGGTAATAAAGGTGGATTTAGTATTATAACCCAGCCCGCGCCGACTTCCCGCAAGAGTTGAGTGTGGTTCCGCGATTTCAATCGCCATGGCAAAAGGGGGTTCCTATCATCGGATTTGGTATCAATTCTCCAATCGCTCTCCCGGCTCCTCCTGATTCGGATGATACAATAGTCGCCAACGCCAAGTCATGTCGGTTTTGGCTGAGTCAATCCAGGAGTCCCCCTTCACCTGATGTCAAGACGAACCGCGAACCCGGCTAATGTATTCAATCGAATTCCCGGACGCGCTTATCTGTTGATTGCAATTGTGATTTTCGCGTCAGCCAATGCGGTAATCCGGATGTTAACAAATTTGGGAGATCAAAATTTAATTGATGGCAGAAATCCCATCTCTTTTTGTAATGTTCTGTTTGCGGGAAATCTTTGTGCTTTAATTGCCCTAATCTTAATCTATGGCAAGCAGTGGAATGTTGAATCATTAAAACGTCTCTCGTGGACGGATTGGCTGGGATTGACGGGGGTGGCAATATTGTCTGGAGCATTAGCCCCAGCATTAATTTTTATTGCGCTGGATTTGACGATGGTCAATAATGTGGTACTAATTGGGCGAATTGAACCGCCCCTAATTCTGGCGTTATCCATACTGTTGCTGGGAGAACGGGTAAATAAGTGGGTGATAGCGGGTGCGGTGGTTTCGTTCATTGGCGTTTCTCTGACTGTATTGCTTCAGACTCCCGCTACTGAGATGGTGAATATGGGGGGATTCCAGATTGGCAAAGGGGAATTATTTGCCGCAGGCGGTGCCGTGGCGTTAGCCTTATCCACGATTATTAGTAAGGTGAAGCTACGCCAGATTCCGTTGGCTATTTTCAGTATCTATCGCATGGCAATGGCAACTTTAGTGTTCTTTGTCGTTGTCTTGATGCTGTTTGAACCCAGTCATTTCATCGATGTGTTTTCGCCCTTTCTGTGGCGGTGGATGTTGATTTACGGCATGGTGATTGTCGTTGGAGGTCAACTCTGTTGGTTTATGGGGTTAAAGACAACGGGTGCAGGGGATGTTTCCTTAGCGAGTTCGTTTAGCCCCATTGCCGGAATTTTAGCGGCTTACTTCATTTTGGGGGAAGCGCCAACGATGGCGCAATATATCGGTGGGGCGGTGATTATTGGTGGTATTGTTCTTAATCAGATTGGCATGTTTCGCAAAATGGCTGAAACAGTTACTCCGCCGCCTGCGAATTCAGATAAGGAAGCGGATATGGAGGTGGGCTTTAAAGGAGTGTGAGATCATGTCCGCCTAAATAGTTGTGATTTACTTTACTTCTGCTCTTTGATCGTCCTGTTAACTTAAACTATAGGAATAATTAGAAATTTAAATAATTCCCTGGGAAATGCTCTCTCCAGCAGTCTCTGCCGCTATTACAGAGCTGGGAATGCTATCTCTAAAAATTTGTCAAGTCGTAATACCTAGGCTAAATCCCGATTGACGTAGATTTGACGTTTAAGTTTTATTACAATTAGAATGATTACTTCAAGCAATTGTTCGCTCATTGCTTCCCTACTTAGCCCAATGATGTTCATTACAAACCGACCTTCAACGTCAACCCTTGAAATCACGCCAGCCGTAAACCAGGCTGTTAAAGACTTCCAGCGCCTGTCTGTTGATGATCAGTTGGGGCTGCTATGGGGAATGTATCAAAACCTCGGCTGTTCTCTGGCGCCAACACCTGCAGGTGCAGCACGGTTATTTTTGACCCAAGGGTTGCTGCATCAGATTAAGCAAATGCCTTCTAATGAGCAGCTAGGGATGATGCACGGCTTATTAAGGGAGACAGATACCCCCATCAGTCGCCAGTACGGACTGTTCACCCTTAAAACCAAACTGGCGTTTTGGACTCAGCTATTTGATTGGATGTCCACAGGTGAGGTGAGTCCGGTGGCAATCACTTATCCGCTTTCATCCTCAGCAACACTCCTATTGAGAGCGATGGCATCATTGGAACTGAACGAGCAAATTTCCCTATTCCACTGGATTGTTGACCGGATGGGTGTTGCACCTTTAGCCGCTTAGGGATTTGGGTACAAGGTCGATTTATTTTGATTTTGTTAAACTTCAACCTCTAAAAGCCCAACCGTGATAGCGGCAAAGGCAAAGGCTACACCCAGAGGCATAGGCGACTGGAAATAAACGGTCAAAACAGCGGCAACGAGGGTCACCAGAATTGCCCCAATTGACCACAGTTTCTCTTCGCCACTCCAGCCTTTTTCCGCTTTAATCCATTTCAATGCGTCAGTTGGAAGCGGTTCTGGAATCACAGCGCCCGGAGGAAACGCCCAATAGTTATCGCGTTCAACATATAAGTCAGTCCAGCCATTCTCGTAGCACCATTCGTTTAGCCAAGATTCAGAGTAATGTTTCATCGGATTTTGTTAAAATATGTTAAATTAACATGTCTTACAACCTCAATAACAATAACAAATCTTTTTCGAGACTAAAAGAGGAATAAATACCTATTGCTATTGGTTTAAGGAATAGGGAATAGGTAAGAGGGAATAGGCTCCAAGGAAAAATTACCCCAGCTAAAAAGGGGACTAAAAAAGCGGATTTGGGATAAAACTCTAAGGCAAAATGGTTTGTAAACCCTGAACAAAGCGTTCAATACCCTCGGTAACTGTTTCTTTTCGTAGCGCTCCATAAGCAATTCGTAGATAGCAACCATCTTCCATGCCAAAGGTTGTACCGGGTAAGACGGCGACGCGATGATCGCGAATCAAGCGTTCGACTAACTCAATGGCATTTTTATTGGTGTTAACCTGAAGCCAAAAATAAAACGCGCCATCAGCTGGGGCGATCGCACATAATCCATCTAATCGCTGCAACGCCTCTAATACCAACTGTCGCACTGTTGCGATCGCGTGAATGTGGGGTTGAGTATAATTGACTCCAATGTGTAAGGCGGCTAAGGCGACATACTGGGAGACAACGGGTGGACAGATGAGAATCGTATCCTGAATTTTCTTCACCGCCGCCAGCAGATGCTGGGGAATCACCATATAGCCAATGCGCCAACTTGCAAACCCATAGGTTTTAGACAGGGAGTACAGGGAAATCGTATGGGAGTCACTTTGGGGAAAAGCCGCCGGGGAAACGTGCTTTACGCCGTTATAGGTAAAATACTCGTAGGCTTCATCGCTAATGTGATAAATTCCCCGTTCCTGACAGAGTTGATTGACCGCCTCTAACGCTTCTTTTGAGTAAACAGCCCCAGTGGGATTATTCGGCGAAATCGTAACCACGGCTTTGGTTTTCTCGGTTATGGCTTGCGCGATCGCCTGGGGACGCAGTTGATAATTTTCATCAGTTGCCACAAGTACCGGATGACAACTCGCCATGGTAATTGCCATTTCGTGGTTGAAATAGTAAGGCGTCTGAATAATAATTTCGTCGCCCGGAGTGGTAATGGCGAGAATGGCATTCATAAACGCCATGTTTGAGCCGGCGGTGACAACGATACAGTTGTGTTCGTTGAGGGTAATCCCGTTATCAGTGTGCAGTTTGGCTGCAATCACAGACAGCAATGGTGCAATTCCCTGAACCGCTTTGTACTTGTGGTTATCTGGATCAGCCAGAAATTCCGGCAAACGTGCGATCGCCTCTGGTGGGGGAGGGTAATACACGACACCCTGTCCCAAGGAAATCGTACCGGGATGACGGCGAATCAGTTCCCCAACGATGGGAATCACGGGTGACTGTACCGCTTCCATGCGAGAGGTTAAGGTGGACATCGGCGACTGATAATCAGATCAATTAAGGGCGCACGTCGTTGGTTATTAGTGCTTAATCTCAAAACTTCACTTACCTGAGTAGGGTTCAAAGTTTAGATCCCCCTCGCATCCCCCTTAAAAAGGGGGACTTTAAAGCATCCACTCTGAACTACATAAAACTCGGTTGATGGCGAATCAAATTGAGAAACTCTTCACGAGTTTTCTGGTCATCTTGGAACACACCCACCATAGCGCTGGTTACTGTCCAGGAACCGGGTTTCTGTACCCCCCGCATAACCATACACATGTGAGTCGCTTCCATGACTACAGCCACTCCCTGGGGTTCTAAAATGGTTTGAATAGCTTCGGCGATCTGGCGGGTTAGGCGTTCCTGAACTTGTAGCCGCCGCCCATACATTTCCACGACACGCGCCAATTTACTGAGTCCCACGACTTTCTGGTTGGGAATATAAGCAACATGTGCCCGTCCCATAAATGGCAGCATGTGGTGTTCACACAGGCTAAAGAAGTTAATATCCCGCACTAACACCATTTCATTGTGACCTTCATCAAAAATCGCCCCATTCACTAATTGTTCGAGGGACTGATTGTAGCCACCGGTCAAAAACTGTAGTGCTTCCGCGACTCGTTTTGGCGTTTTGAGTAACCCCTCGCGTTCAGGATCTTCGCCAACGCCTAAAAGTAATGTCCGCACTGCGTCCATCATGTCTTCGGTTGAGGCTTCCCCAGAAAGCCCCAGCTTAGGTTGCTGACCGTTATGGGTATTGCGATCGGGTCTGGGTTCAAGTTGAGGGATGGACGTGTTAAGAGTACCAGGTGTCATAGACTCAGAGCGATTCAAACCATTGGAGGAAGCAATAGTCATAATTGGGTAGTATTGATAATTTTGACAAGGATGGATGGGAGGGTTGGATGGTGTCGTTCTAGAGAGTTCCGGCACTAGGCATCAGGGTCATGGAATCGATAACAGCCGTTTGGGGCATTAAGGCGGCGTGTAAAATAGATTGGGCAACGATTTCGGGAGTCAACATGGCTGACCGATTCAAGTCGGCTTTTACGGTTTCTGTATCCCAGATTGGCGTATTCACTGCCCCTGGAGATAAGGTCACAACCCGGATACCATGGGCAAGTTCTTCAGCCGCTAGGGTTTTTCCTAGGGCAATCAACCCGGCTTTACTGACGTTGTAGGCTCCCCAACCCGGAAATGGTTGCAGACCCGCAATGGATGCCACGTTAATAATTGTGCCTTGTTGCTGCTGGCGCATGGTGGGTAAAACACCAAGAATACATTGCCATACGCTGGTAAGATTGAGATCCAGTACGTGCTGCCAGTCCGCTAAGGGGGTTTCCATCAGCGTACCGGTATAGCCCATACCCGCATTGTTGACCAAAATATCCAGGGAGGCAAATTCCGCCGCGATCGCTTCGATCTTGGTCTTGACCTGATCGAGTTGATTTAGATCAAGGAGATAGGGTTGAGCCTTGACCCCAGCTTCTCGGACAGCCGTTGCTACTGCCTCTAATTTGTCTTGGGAACGACTGACTAATGCCAGATCAATTCCAGCTTTGGCAAAGGCTAAAGCTGTAGCTTTGCCAATACCACTACTCGCCCCTGTAATCAAGGCACGTTTTTTAACGGAAGAAGTCATAAAATTTTCCAACTCAGATGCGGCACAGGTTCCCCGGTTAACTCATAAGGGTATAAGGGGAGGAAAGAGTCCGCCCACATTTGAATTAAGCAACAGCGAATCATTTCTTGCGGCTACATTCTCACTAAAAAGCCCTGGATACACCAGTTTTCCTCTTTTTGATCTACATTCATTTATCCGTTACGTAAAACTTACACATACCTACCAATATCCGGTAAAATCTGCCGTTTACTTCCTGCTTCATTCTGGCGGTGTCGGCACTCATCCAGTCCACAGGCACTTCCCCACCTAACTGGCGGCTATCTCCAAATTGAGCGATGTGTTCAAATCGCGATCGATTTCTAACCCCCCCTTGAAGGAGACGACGGAGTACAGTTAATCCCGAATGGCTAATGTGAAACCTAGATCAAGCTAGGGTTGAGTTGTCGATGGATTAACGTCCTGACGTTAGATTGTGAAGAATTGTTACAGAGCTGGTTATCTGATTATACGACTATCTGGGTTTGATTGACAAAAGGGTAGAAATAAGGAAGGCAATTCAGTCCTTATTCCTTAAGTTGGATGCCAAATTCCCCTTAATTATTGTAACGCTCAAACCGTTTTCAGGCATGTAGCTCGGTAAAAACACCAATATGCCGAAACTTCTGATAGCGTAACTCCTGACGTTCCTTAGGGCTAAGCCGAGATAAGTCTTCCAAGTTCTGTAATAGGGCGGCTTTGAGCGTTGCTGCGGCTGTTAAGGGGTCACAATGAGCGCCGCCTAGGGGTTCAGGAACTAATTGATCTAAGATACCTAAATCCTTAAGATCCCAAGCCGTTATCCGCAGCGCAGCAGCGGCTTGGGGAGCTTTTGCCGCATCTTTCCAGAGAATGGCGGCACAGGCTTCTGGAGTCGCAACGGTATAAACGGCTTGTTCGAGCATTAAGATGCGATCGCCCACCCCAATACCCAAAGCACCACCCGATCCGCCTTCGCCAATCACCGTACAGACAATCGGCACATCCAGACGGAACATTTCCCGAAGATTATACGCGATCGCTTCCCCCTGACCTAATTTTTCCGCATCAATACCTGCCCAAGCCCCTGGCGTATCAATAAACGTTAAAATCGGCATGCCAAAGCGATTGGCATGTTCCATCAGCCGCATCGCCTTACGGTATCCACCGGGCGACGCCATGCCAAAGTTCCGCACCACATTGTCTTTGGTATCCCGCCCCTTTTGATGCCCTAACATTACCACCGGACGTCCCCCTAAACGCCCAATCCCACCGACTAGGGCTGGATCATCATAGCCGCCGCGATCGCCATGTAATTCCATCCATTCATCACTAATCGCCTGAATATAATCCAGAGTGCTCGGACGCCGGGGGTGACGGGCTAACTGAAGCCGTTGGGCTGGAGATAAACTACTAAAAATTTCTTGACGCAGTTGTGCCGCCCGTGCTTCTAACTGACGAATTTGCTCAGAGACATCGACATTGTTTTCTTGTGCGAGTTCGCGAATTTGGTTAATTCGGGTCTCTAATTCATAGAGGGGCTTTTCAAAGTCCAGCAGAAAAATCCGGTTTTCAGTTGCCATGGGTCAGTCGTTGTATCCTTATCCCTTACAAGCTCAGCAGGGGTCTAAATCCATGCTTAATTGACACCTGTCCAATTTTTTCCATCTTTTCTACCGTAATCTGATTCCGTCCCCAGGAAAAGTTGGTATACCACTTTTCAAACTCTAACAGCATTGACTCGGCAAAGCAGGCAAATAGCTGGCGTCCTGGATCTTTCATTTCGACGATTTGCATAATTTTCCAGTCGATATCCAACGAATGCTCGACAATACCCCCATTGAGAACGTAAATGTCGGGATATTGCAGCTTGGTGGCTAAATTCTTGGGGTAACCCCCATCAATCAGCAGACAGGGCTTCTTTAATACTGAGGCATCAATTTCAATGCCCTTGGACATACTCGCCACCCAGACAATAATATCCGCTTGGGGTAGCGCCTCCTCTAATCCCATAATTTTGCCGCGCCCTAATTGGTCTTGTAAGGCTTGCAATCGTTCCTGGTTACGGGCGCTTAAGAGAATTTCGGCGACATCGGTGCGGCTATTGAGCCAACGACAAACGGCGCTGCCAATATCGCCTGTTGCCCCACAAACCGCCACGGTGGATTTTGACAGGTCAATGCCCAGCTTTTTCGCCCCTTGTTCGACTTGGGCGCAAAGGATGTAAGCCGTGTGGGTGTTGCCCGTGGTAAAGCGCTCAAATTCTAGCTTGATATTGCGAACCTGGCTTTTCTCGTACAAGTGGAATTCTTCAAAAATAATTGACGAAAAGCCACCTAATGCTGTAATATCTATGCCATTTTTTTGGGCATGAGCCATGGCGTTGAGAACTTTACGGATGGCGGCTTTGATCCGGCGCGTGGCTAGCATCTCTGGCAGAAAACACGATTCCACATAGCGCCCTTCTATCGTCTCCCCTGTCAGGCTAGTCACCTTGATGGTGTCAACGATTTGGGGAGGAGCGCTGCACCAAAAATCTAACCCTTGGTCAGCATATTCTGGGTAGCCTAGATCTCTGGCGACGGCTTGGGCGTGTTGCAAACTGGTGAGGTGACCGATAAGACCAAACATTTACTGCTCGCTGGTAAGGCTGTTAATTAGGGGGAAATGGAAAATTGGAGTAAGGGTAAGAAATTGGTGACATCCTCCTACACCAAATCAGAGATTATGGTGTAGGCTTCCAACATCGCTGTTAGACATTGCTGCCCTGCGCCACTTATCTAGGGACAACGCCCCCGACAGCCCGACTTGACAGCCAATTTCTTTCCCCCAGAGTCCCTGGGTACTCAGTTGCTCATAGCCTCGGTTACAGATTTCCTGCGCTGAGGCTATATCTCTATCGAGATGGTATTTACATTCTGGGCAGCTATGCCACCTATCAGATAGTTCTTTCCTGACTTCAATGCGACAATTTGGACAAGTCTGAGATGTTCCTTTATGGTCAACTTCAGCGATGTAAACACCGCGTTGCTTCCCAACGTAATAAAGAATATCTCTAAATTGACCAAACCCCGCATCAACTGTATGTTTACCTAGAAACCCTTTTGCCATAGTTCGGAAATCGATATCCTCTAGGAAAATGGTTTCCGCCATGTCACACAGCTTGTGAGCCAATTTGTACTGATAGTCTTTTCGCTTGAATGCAATATGATTGTGCAACCGCTCTACTTTGCGTCTGGCTTTTTCATAGTTCTTGGAACGCTTCTGTTTTTTGGATAACCTGCGTTGTAGCACTAAGAGCCTACGGTGCATATCCTTGAAGAATTTACGTCCCGGTTCGACGAAACCATCACTGGTTGCTAAATAACTATTCAATCCAACGTCTACCCCAATGAAGTGACCATGTGGTACGGCATCAGGAATCAAAATGTCAGATTGAATGCTTATGAGTGCGAACCAACCTACCGCTTTTTTAATTACCCAAACCTGCTTAATGACAAAGCCAGACGCTCCTACGTCGCTACCGCTTGCGCTATCAGGGAGCGGACGATGCAGGTTGATTTGGACTTTTCCCAGCTTAGGTAATTTAATCTGCCATCCGGTTATCGGGTTCACCTTGAATTGAGGAAAAAGTATCGACTTTATCTGTCCATACTTTTTGAATCTTGGAAATCCATAACCTCGATTCCGGAAAAAGTCCCAAGCATCATGTAACCGTCTAATGGTTGTTTGTAATACCTGAGAAGGTACTGCTTTCAGCTTGGGGAAATTCTTTTTTGCCTTGGGTAAATTGTTTTGTTGCTGCTGGTATCCAGGAAAAGGATAATCAGCCCTCATTATGTATTCTGACTCTAGGCTACACCTATCTATTGGACATTTCCTTGAAGCAATCCAATCCTTTAGCTCCCTAAGTGCATAATTATAAACACCTCGACAAGTTTCGAGCCACTCGTCTAGAAATTCGACTTGTTTAGCGTCAGGATAAATTCTGTAGGTGTAGTTGAGATTCAACATATATCCATTATATATAGTTTAGTCTACCGTAAATGCAAAATTATAGTAGAAGTTGATTCTGACTGCATTTGATTGATTGGGGGAGTGAAGGCATCCCACCGCTGAATCAAAGATTACAGCTTGGGACTTATAGCTCCCCCAAACCCCCTCACAAGTTAAAAATTTTATCAGGAAGATAGGGGAGATGGGGAACGATGAGGGAGCAAAGGTGCAGGGGAGGGTGTAGAGACGTAGCAGGCTACGTCTCTACTATTACATACATCTAGGTGAAGTTAGACGGCTGTCAATCCGTAGGCAGACATCCGCATGATGTCGCGGGTGGTAAAGCCGATATTGCTTAGGGCTTCACCGTAAGCGATCATGAAGTCTTCGACCAGAGCATCTTTTTCCATTCCCAGGATATGAGCATCGTTCTCAACTTGGTTGAGCATACGCCAAACCAGGGGCAGGTTTTGCTTATTGGCTTGTTCGAGTTCGGTTTTTGAGGCTTCAAAGTTTTCTTTGAGCCACTCTTCGCCAAAATTGAGGTGGGTGTACTCGTCTTTCACCACACCTTCGGTGATTTTTCGGGCAAAGGGATCAGCGACGGGAATGTAAATGTTATAGGCGGCGATCGCGAAACATTCAATAATCAGCGATTGAATCAGCAAGCAGGTGACGATATTACCTGAGGCGGCGGCGGTTTGGAAGTTTTGGTGTAATTGGCTGAAATACTCCTTGGCAAATTCCATGTCCGGTGTGACACTCAAGTTGCGACCACAAGCTTGAAACCCCTTCTTATGGCGGTTTTCCATCTTAGCTAGACTGGTTAGCTCATCCTTTTGGTCGGGTAGCAGTTCAGCCAGTTGGATGTAATTCTCTTGAGCTTCTTGTTCCCCTTCGATCACGATCGCGTTGATGCGGCTATAGGCGTCCTTGTATGTTTCACTATTGAAATCTAGCTCTTGAGTGACTGTAAGCTGCTGCATCAGTAGATTTTCTCCTGTTTGCATGAGTAGAGGTGTTTCAAAAACGCTTTGAACCCAATTCTAGGCAGTTGGCTCAAAGCCGCTATATAAAACTTAACCCATCAATGATATATGGTGAGAGGTATTGAGGAATAGTGCCTTGGACAGAAAATTCTCCCCTCCATCATCAGTATTCACTGATTAAAAGCATAGGATTAAACAAAGATAAATGTCTAAATGGCTACAGATTTTGTCATGGGTCACCGAACAGGGTCAGGTAGAGACGTAGCAGGCTACGTCTCTACAACCTTCCCATCCGGGAATGGGGAAACGCTAGAATGTGGAGTCGAACAGTTATTCATCCCTCATTCATGTTTGATTGGGTCTGGTTATCTCGCGTCGCAGGGCTAGGATTAGTAGGAACCGCTGCCGGATCTACCTTATTCTTTGGTATATTAGGGCGAACTTTCCTCTCGCAGCCAAACAATCGTCACCCTAACTCAATAGATGCGATCGCGCCTCTTAAGACTCAAGCTGTAACGTTACCCCCGCAACCGTTACCCTTGCTAACCTTACCCAATTCTACTTCCGCCTCTGAGGTATCCCAGAAGTCTGTTGCGGTTCTCTCGCGCCCGTTTGATCTCAAGCAAAGCCTGAACACCTATCAGCCTCTGTTTGCCACACCAACCTCTCTAGGTATGGTCGCTATTGGGGTAGCTGAGGGGAATTATCGCCTGTTTATTGAAAAGGGCGATCTCTACGTCCAGCAAACTTCTTTCTACTTTGGACATACTGATCCGGGTAACTTATCCTGGGGAGATGTAGTCACCAACTATGGACCCTGTAGTGATCAAGGACGCAGTAAGGGAAATATTGCCTTAGCCGAACAACTGTGTGTAGAGCGATCGCGATCGCGACTACCCACTCATCTAGTCGATTTGAATGCGGCTGGTATCGACCCAGAACGGGATTTAGAGGCTTTACTCAATGTAGCTGATTTATACAATCAGGCAATGCCCATCCATTCTCGCCACTTTCCCCACGCCCTCGCCATCGCCAAAAAGGGTGGGTTAAGGGGAATTGATGCTCTGGCTTGGGCAAGAACAGCATCATTTTATCTTAATGTCAATAACGAGTTAGATTTAGAAACTGGTTCCAATAAAGCCACAGGACTTTTAGGTATCTGTGCTAGAGAAAATCTGCCCATCACGGAATGGGACTGTGTTTACAAAGACCAAATGCGACGAGTCAAAGCCATTGCTTCAGTTGTTGAGAAGTATAGCCAAATCTATCAATCAAAAACGAATTGAGTTGAGACGTAGCATTTGTAGAGACGTAGCATTTGTAGAGAGGTATAAACTTCCCTAAATCAGTGTGACGAAGGGCGGGTTTTGTTGAGAAGGTTATCGGTGAGTATCAAAATTAAATGGCTAAACCCGCCCCTACAATTACTACTTTTTGTGACTGTTAACTGGGGTTAGACAAATCAACACTCTCAGCGCCTGCTTGAGGTTTGAGGGGTAGCTCCACGGTAAAAGTGGCTCCCTTTCCCTCTCCAGCACTTTCGCACCACACGGTTCCCCCATGGAGTTCAACGAGGTGACGTACAATAGCGAGTCCTAATCCTAGTCCGCCATGGGAACGAGTTGTTGAGCCTTCAGCTTGGCGAAAGCGGTCAAAAATGTAAGGCGCAATTTCAACGGATACCCCCTGCCCCGTGTCTTGCACCCGAATTTGTACCGCATTTTCTACCCATTCCAAATAAATCTTGACTTGTCCGTGAGTTGGGGTAAATTTAATTGCATTAGACAAAAGATTCCATACAATTTGCTGTAAGCGATCGCTATCCCCCTTGATCACACTCCGACTCGGTGCTAAAAATGAATCAATCCGAATACTTTTAGCGTCGGCTGCGGGTTGTAAGGTATCAATTGCTGCGTTGATAACTTGGTGTAAGTCAACGGGGATTATATTTAAGCGCAATTTACCCCGAATAATCCGCGACACATCGAGCAAGTCATCAATAAGCTGGGCTTGAGACTTAGCATTGCGTTCAATCACTTCTAACGCACGCTCTACTTTGTCGGGACTCAATTTTCTTCTCCGCAAAAGTCCCGCCCACCCCAGCATCGCGTTCAGGGGTGTTCTCAGTTCATGGGATAGGGTGGCTAAAAATTCATCTTTCAGGCGATTCGCGGTTTCAGCTTCAGCGCGGGCGGCTTGTTCACTCTTGAGCAATACAGTCCGTTCTTCTTCTGCTTGTTTGCGCTTGGTGACATCTTCAATCGCACCCTCATAGTAGATAATTTTACCCTGATCATTGCGGATAGCACGAGCATTGTAGCGTACCCAAATCATGGTATTATCACACCGAAACATCGGCATTTCCAAGTTTCGCACCACTCCTTCAGAGTCTATCTGATTTTGCCATAAGTGGTTAACTTGAGGATTAACTAGGTGCTTGGATATATTTGCATTAAGCAAGGCTTTTAGACTGGGATATCCCAACAGTTGCAACAGGGCTGGGTTGGCTTCAATAATTTCTCCTGTTGGTGTCATCCGATAAAGTCCGATGGGTACGCTTTCAAAGAGTTGTTGATATCGCTGTTGCACCTCCTGAAAGGCTTGACGTTGCTTGGCTCGCTCCAATGCTGCTCTTACGGCGGCGGCGAGACGAGTATAATGCTGAGGCGATTTAATAATATAATCGTCAAGTCCTGACTTCATCGCCTCGACAGCAACTTCTTCGTTTCCTGTGCCGGTAAACATCACCACAGGGCAATCTGGATACCGTTCCTTGACTTTGTGCAGTACGTTTAAGCCATCACTCCAACGCAAGCTATAATCAGTGACGACGATATCAAATTGTCCCTCGGCTAATGCCTGTTCTACTTCGCTGATATCGGTAATCTCTTGAGGCTGTAATTGGTCAAACTCCTGCTCTAGCTTGCGTAGCGCTAGCATGCGATCGTCGGGGTTATCGTCAATTAACAGAATTCTTACTGGATTGTCATTCGTCATTTGTCATTTGTCAGGAAACAGAGAACAGGGAATAGAAAATCAAAATTTATAATTTCTAAGTCAGACAAGGGGTTTTTCGTTAAATATTAACCAATACAGATCAAGAGTACGAATCATTTCTAAAAAATCATGAAAGTTTACAGGTTTCACTAAATAAGAATTGGCTCCGATATCATAAGCTTTATTAATGTCTGGTGTTTCTCTGGATGCCGTCAACACCACAACTAATAAACGTTTTAACTGAGGTTGCTGTCGAATCCAAGCTAAAACTTCTAGACCGGATTTACGAGGCAGTTTTAAATCGAGTAAGATAAGAGCTGGAATAGGATAACGTTCTAGATCATTATACGGTGCTTTGCCTTCTAGGTAATTGATTGCCTCCTCTCCATTCATGACAACTTGCAGTGAATGAGGTAGATTGAGGCGTCCAAATGCACGCTGAATTAGGAAAACATCATTATCATCATCTTCAACGAGTAAGATATCAGAAGGTTTACCACTCATAATCTTTTCCGTAAAACTTACTCAAAATGCTCAAAGACTGAGGGCGGGTTTAGTCAAGTTATCGCTTTACAGGTAAACGTTATCAGTAAAACCCGCCCCTACCCAATAGAAAGATGTGTCATGGTATTACTTTTTGCGCCTCGATCCAAAATCGGCTTCCCTGATGGGGTGATGATTCAACTCCCGAACGTCCTCTTAGACGTTCCATGCCTTTACGGACAAGGGCTAAACCAATACCACTACCAGGATAAGTTTCACGACCGTGGAGGCGTTCAAATACCAGGAAAATCTTTTCTTGGTATTCTGGCTCAATGCCAATTCCATTATCATCGAAATTGAGTCGTATCCACGTACAACCATTTACATCTTGTCGTTCCTCTGCCCACACCTGTATCTGAGGCTGCACCCTCTCCGGGACAAACTTGATCCCATTGACAATCAAATTTGATACAACTTGGATGAGTGTACCACGATGACCCCAAACTTCGGGCAAAGGTATTACCCCTTTCTGGGCTACGTTAATTTGGGCATTTGTGTTTTTGATGGTTTCTTGGAGTTGAAAGAGTACTTCTGTCACAATGGACTCTAGACTAATCGGCTTGAGGGGGAATTCCAGGCGCCCCAAGCGACTATATTCTAATAAGTCTTGGATCATGTTGTCCAAACGCTGGGCAGATGTGATAATCCGTTGAGCATAGTCTAAACCGATTGAATTTAACTGGGAACCGCAATCTTCAACTAAGGCATTTGCAAACCCTTGCATGGCTCGTAACGGCGCTCTGAGATCGTGAGAAACTGTGTAGGAAAATGCTTCGAGTTCAGCATTGATAGCTTGCAATTTTTGCGTTCGTTCGGTTATCCGTTCTTCTAGTTCAGTGGTGTAGCGTTTAAGCTGCTGTTGTAATCGGGATTGAGCGATCGCGATCGCGAGTTGATTGGTGACCTCTTGTACAATGGTCTTATGTTCCTCATTCAGGACATTTTCCCCACTGAACTCTAGGTTGAGTGTGCCAATTAATTCTTGCTTACTTCTGAGTGGAATAATCTGGAAAGATTCAGCGTTCTGTGAGAGTAAGGCTTGGACTATGGGTTGCAATAATGGCACAATCTCTACCTGTGGGAGTTGATTGATTTTACCGTCAGCGAATTGGGTAAGCTTTGAGGTAAATGGTTCTAGAGCAATTGTTGTTCCGGCTGGGTTATTTACCTCACCGTCAGTCGCCAGGAGAATGGCTTGCTGGGAGTCCCAATCAAACACTACAACACTTAGATGACGACGAGATAGCAAAGCATTTAAACTCCTTAACGCCACTTGCGCGATCGCAGAGGGTGATTGCTCGGCGAGAATGGCTTGGTCAATGGTTTGTAAGGTTTGCAGGCGCTCAATCGTCTGTCGCAATTGAATTTCAAGTCGCTTGCGCTGGGTTATGTCAAACGTAAAGCCGAGAATTTGATCGATTTCACCGCGATCATTTAACATCGGTACATATTTGATTACTGTGGTAAATGGGTTAGTATTCGGTAATTTAATGGTGGCTTCTATTGTCTGCGGAGTTCGGGTTTCTACCACATGCTTAAGCGTTGGTAAATACGATTCAGTAATCTCCGGCGACCAGATTTCTTCATCAGTGTGTCCTAGATACTCCGCTAATGACTTTCCCGTGCGTTCAAGGGTTGTTGTATTCACAAAAATAAACCGTCGCTGATCATCATAGATCACGAACATATCCGGACTATGATTTACCGCTAGCCGGAAGCGCTGTTCACTCTGACGTAGGGCTTTTTCTGACTGTTTGTATTCGGTAATATCATGGTTAACTTCTAAAATTCCAAATGGATCTCCTTGGTGTTCTCGCTGCAATGTCCAACGACTCGCCACAGTAATGTTAGTCCCATCCCGTGTACTCTGTATCAACTCACCGGGCCAATATTCTTGATGCCATAATTGAGCCTTAATTTCGCTTAACGGCTGCGGAAAAATAGTGTGCAGCAATTGGTGGGCATTTTGCCCAACGGCTTCTTGATTACTCCAGCCATACAAGCGTTGCGCCCCCTGATTCCAATAGGTAATTTTTCCCTCTAGATCCAGCACCATAATCGCATCATTAGCTAAATCTAATAGTTGTGCTTGTTGGCGAAGCTTTTCTAGGACTAATTTCTGGGCGGTAACATCCGTCTGCACTCCCAGAAAGTGAGTTAATTTTCCCTGGGAATTTCCCACGGGTGAGATATAAAGATTGTTCCAGAATAAAGAACCATCTTTACGATAGTTCCGCAAGGTAATTTTACACTCTCTTTGTGTGGCAATCGCCTGTCGTAATTCATCCAATCCAGTTTGATTTGAGTCATCTCGGTGCAAAAAGCGACAGTTACAACCGAGTGTTTCTGCGGCGCTGTAACCGGTGAGTCGTTCAAATCCAGAATTGACGAAAATAATTGGGTTATCCGGTTGATAGGGATCACTAATTAAAATCCCGTTGCTACTGGCATTAACCGCACTCTCTAGTATCCGCAATCGTTCCCCTTGTTGACAACGATCAATCGCTGCACTGAGAATATTCGCGATCGCTTGTAAAAAGTTAATATCATCTTGGCTAAACTGGCGGTAAACTGTGCTATGAACACCCAAAATCCCAAAAGGTTGATTCTCTGGATTAGACATAGTGTGCCAATGTTTCAGTTTCTCTAGTCTCGCTGAGGAAAGTCCCGGGATAATCACACTCATCCCACTGACAACTCCATGATCGCGTAATAGAGGTGGACCCGAAAATCGTGATTCCGTCCGCAAATCTTCGACAATGACTGGTTTTTGTGAGACGAGAGTATAGCCGGCTTGGGAATTAATTCCCGTATCTACAGTCGCTTTACCGACTAAACCAACTTGCCAACCTACACCCGCCCGCAACAACAATGCTTTGCCATCGGGAAGTAATTCCAGGACTTTGGTGTAGTCTACGTTGAGGGTTTTTGCTAACAAATTGACCGCACAATTCATTAAAGAGGTAATGTTAATCCCTCTTAAGGCATATTGACTAAACCGCACAATTGTAGTTTGCTGAGCAACCCTGGCTTGGAGTGTGGCGATCAGTTGTAAGTTCTGGGAAATAGGGACAGGTTGAGCTGTTTTTGGCTGAAACGATTGGGGCTGTAACTTAGACGCTAAGGCAGCACAGACGGCTGTCACCAGTTTTGGATAATGGGACGGCGATTTAATAATATAGTCATCTAGACCCGCCTTCATTGCCACTACAGCAAGTTCTACACTGTCTTGACTGGTAAACATGATAAATGGACAAGCAGGTTGCAGGCGTTTAACCTGTTTCAAAACCGCTATACCCGTTATCCAAGGGAGTTCATAGTCCGCGATCGCAATATCAAAATGATCCTCTAAGAGTACCTGATTTAGGTCTTTAGAGTTAGTCGGCTGTGCGACGCGCAGTGCGGAAAACTCTTGCTGTAATTGACGAATGATTAAGGCTCGTTCATCTGGGTCCTCGTCAATGAGGAGCAGATGCACAGGAGTGTTAATCACAATTTGTCACTTTGGAAGGATGTTCTACTCAGAATATCTCATTATTACCTATCCCATCTCTGACTTATGGAAGAAGTTGGAGATATAGCAACCGCCATAGCTGTTAGGACACATCATTTATGTAGAGACGTTGCATGCAACGTCTCTACAATAGTGCCTTTGTCCTAATCGATGTGTCTACTGCTATATAAACGTTCGGGATAACCCCAAACCCAAACTCCCCACTACGAGTAAGCCAAGTAGAAGAGAGGATTCAGGAACTAGAGAACAGAGGTTCCTCTCATCGGATTTGCCATGATCTATCCCCAGTAGGAGAATTCCTCTGAAATCTTTGGATAAACTGCACAGCAGACGAGTACCGCTACCAACGCAAGTCAAAATTTCTAATTTGAATTTATAAAATATGACAATAACTACTTCAACAGCCAAAGCTTCATTATCTCAACCGGAAATTCCTGTTGCTCAAGTGCGTCAAAATCAGGGCGGCGAACTCGACGCGATCGCAAAGTATCGCCGTGCGGCTAATTACCTAGCAGCGACTCAAATTTATCTCAAAGATAACGTTCTATTACGCGAACCCTTAAAACCTGAACACATTAAAGATCGTTTACTCGGTCACTGGGGGACTTGTCCCGGTATTAATCTAGTCTATGCCCATCTCAACCGACTGATCCGGCGTTACGATGCCAATATGTTTCTAGTGACAGGACCCGGACATGGTGCGCCCGCAAACCTTGCCAATCTTTACCTCGAAGGGTCTTTAGGAGATTATTATCCTAACCTTACCTTCGATGAAGCTGGAGTGTATCAGCTAGTCAAGCAATTTTCTTGGCCCCGCGGCTTTCCGTCTCACCTGTATCCGGGGATTCCGGGCACGATTCACGAAGGGGGTGAACTAGGCTACGCCTTGGCGACAGCGTTTGGGGCGGTGATGGATAACCCCGATCTAGTGGTTGCTTGTATCGTTGGCGATGGCGAGTCAGAAACCGGACCTACGGCTACAGCATGGCATGGAACAAAATTCATTGATCCGGCTGAATCCGGGGCAGTTTTGCCGATTTTGCACCTGAATGGGTATAAAATCGCCAGCCCGTCTATTTTTGGCACGATGAGTGATGAAGAATTGCTGCATCTGTTTACCGGGTACGGTTACCAAGTGCGAATTGTCGAAGATGCGGACTTGGATGCCGATATGTATGCTTCAATGGATTGGGCATATCAGGAAATCTGTCGGATTCAACAAGCCGCCCGTTCGGGGAACCGCCTCAGCAAACCCCGTTGGCCCCTAATCATCTTGCGATCGCTAAAAGGATGGACCGGGATTAAAGAAGCCGACGGTGTACCGATTGAAGGGAATTTCCGTTCTCACCAAGTTCCCCTCAAAGAGGTGAAGAGTAATCCCGAACATCTAGAACTGCTTGAAAATTGGTTCCGTTCCTACCATCCTGAGGAACTCTTTGACGAAAAAGGACAACCCTTACCCGACATTTTAGACCAATGTCCTCAAGGGGAACGACGCATGGGCAGCAATCCCCATACCTTCGGTGGGCGTGTGCGTCAACCCTTGGATTTACCGAATATTTTTAACTACGCTCTCCCCGTAGAACACCCAGAAGCAAAAGAAGGGTGTAAACAGCGTGAGAGTAGCATTAGCAATACTTATGAGGCGGGAAAATACCTGCGGGATGTGATTCAGCAAAACCCCAACAACTTCCGTATTTTCTGCCCCGACGAACTCGAATCCAACCGTCTTCACAAAGTCCTTGACGTTACCCAGCGGAACTATCAGTGGCCCACTGGACCCTTTGATGGCGAGATTGGACCGGATGGGGGACGAATTATCGAGGTGCTGAGTGAACATACCTGTCAGGCTTTTTTACAAGGCTATCTCCTCACCGGGCGACATGGTTTATTCCCCTCCTACGAGGCATTTTTGGGCATTATCACCACGATGATGGATCAATATGCCAAGTTCTTAAAATATTCCCAGGAATTCTCGTGGCGTCCGCCTGTATCGTCTCTGAATTACTTAGAAACCTCAACCCTGTGGCGACAGGAACATAATGGTTTTTCTCACCAAAATCCTGGCTTTATTAATAGTGTTTTGGATCAGCAAGCCGACTATGCCCGGGTTTATTTACCCCCAGATGCGAACTGTTTACTAAGTACGATTGACCACTGCTTGGAGAGTACAGGCTATGTCAATTTAGTCATTTCCAACAAAAACCCTCTGCCCCAATGGTTGTCCATGGAGGAGGCGATCTCACATTGTCGGGCGGGCGGTTCAGTTTGGCAATGGGCGAGTACCGATGATGGGGTTAATCCCGATGTGGTACTGGTGGGAATTGGTGATTGTCCCACGTTAGAAGTCATGGCAGCCGCGCAAATCCTGAGGCAAGAATTACCGGAGTTACGGGTGCGAGTGGTTAACGTGACGGACTTATTAATTCTTGAACAAAATTCCACTCATCCTCACGGGTTAGACGATGAAATGTTTACTGCCCTATTTACCCCCGATAAACCTGTTATTCTCAATTTCCACGGTTATCCTTCGCTGATTAAGCAATTGTTGTTTGGGCGTCCAACTATTGAGCGATTCCAGATTAATGGGTATCAGGAAGAAGGGACAACCACCACACCCTTTGATATGCAAGTCCGCAATGGTACGAGTCGTTATCACTTAGTTATGCAAGCGATTCGCTTAGCCGCACGACAAAATCCTTACGTTTCAGCACAGGCAAATAACCGAGTTCGTCATTATGAATATGTGCTAGCGGCTCACGGGCAGTATATTTGTGAGAATGGCGAAGATCCTGAAGAGATTACCAATTGGCAGTGGTGTTAATTTTTCAGGGAACAGTTCTGTCGGGGCGGGTTTGACTATTATCCTTTTTTGTGACCCAGATGCTATTAAACCCGCCCCAATTGTTCCAGACGTACCATGCTACGTCTCTACAGATCCATTTACTTTGTTATCAGAATCAGGGATGAAAATTTTAGTATTAAATGCGGGTTCTAGTACCCAGAAAAGTTGTTTGTATGAGATTGGTGAATCTTTGCCAAATTCTCCACCAGAACCAATATGGGAAGCCAAAATTGATTGGAATGGAAAGTCAGACACGGAGCTATTAAAGGTTAAGAATTCTAACGGGAAGTCGCTGGAGGAACGCCTACCCACCGATGACCGAATTAAGGCGATTTCTCAAATGTTGAATACACTCTGGCGCGGTCAAACGCAAGTTATTTCCCAACTGAGTGACATTGATGTGGTAGGACATCGGGTGGTTCATGGTGGCGATAAATACCGTCAACCCACATTTATTACAACTAAGGTGAAAGATGCGATCGCGTCTCTGTCTCCGCTGGCTCCATCCCACAACCCAGCGAATCTAGAAGGAATTGAGGCGATAGAGAATATTTTACCAGATATGCCCCAAGTGGCAGTATTTGATACCTCATTTCATACTCAAATTCCCTTACCCGCCGCTATTTATCCAGGTCCCAAAGATTGGCTGGATCAAGGAATACGTCGTTATGGTTTTCATGGTATAAGTCATCAATATTGTCTGGAACGAGTTGCTCAGTTGTTGGCAAAAGACGCTAAATCTTTACGAGTAATTACCTGTCATTTAGGTAATGGGTGTTCCTTAGCCGCAATTCGGGATGGGATTAGTATCAATACAACCATGGGTTATACACCTTTAGAAGGGTTAATGATGGGTTCTCGTTCAGGTTCAATTGACCCTTCGATTCTGATTCAACTAATGCGACAGGGGTATAATGCGGATCAATTAGAGCATTTGCTGAACAAAGAATCGGGATTAAAAGGGTTATCGGGAGTGAGTAGTGATATGCGCCAAATAAATGACGCGATCGCGGCGGGTAATCAGCAAGCTAAACTCGCTCTAGATGTCTATATACACCGCTTACGCTTCTATTTAGGGGCAATGTTAACATCCTTGGGTGGATTAGATGTATTGGTATTTACCGGCGGGGTTGGTGAACATCAAGCCTCTTTGAGATCTGCTGCATCTGACGCCTTAGCATTTTTGGGGCTCAAAATTGACTCACACAAGAATGAAACCAATCCCGTAGATGCGGATATTTCCACAGAGGATTCAAGCGTGCGGGTTTTCGTGATTCATACCCAAGAAGACTGTGCGATCGCGCAATCCTGTTGGAATATGGTTAAAGCGTCGGCTAAGTAATCAAAATCTGTAGGGGCTGGTTTAGCCACAATTGTAGGGGCGGGTTTAGGAACTACAGTCAGCTATTCAGAAAAAACTGAACAACAAAACCCGCCCTTCTCCCCCTTAGCCCTAGATTCCCTTAGGTAACATGCGTCAACCCAACCCACAGCTTGTATTCGTCTCCTGTAGGGGCGCAAGGCTTGCGCCCTGCTATGAGTCTCTAACGCTCATAATCCGTTAACGCTTTGGTTAATTCGTAAATTTCATTATTAGCCACAAGATCAACGAGATCAAGACAGCGCGATTGTAACTCCGACTTTTTTGTTTGGCTATACAATCTCACTAATAATGGACTAATTCTGTCTGCTTTCAATGCGCTACGATACCTAATATTAGCATCATCTGACCTCAACCCGTCGAGGACGCGATCGCAAATCTGATAAGTCACAACATCTGGTAGTTTAGCCGTTGTCTTTTCTAAGGAATAGATTAATTGTTCATAGTTAGTATCGAAAGCTGGACTGTCAACAAAAGATTCAATTAAACTAACATAATCACCCAATTCTTTTCCTTCAAAGTGCCAAAAGCACCTAGCCGCTTGAAATTGAACCTTGTTACTCGCATCATTAAACAGTTGGCTCAAAGCGTTCTCACAAAAATCTCGCAAATGTGCATGGCGAAAGTTAGCAACAAATATCTCAGCAGCAGCCATTCGATGAGCTTCTGTACCCGATAGGCAAAGTTCAGCGAGCCAACGTGCCTCTTCAATATTTAGAGAAGCTAAACAGGCTTGTCTACTGCCAATCCTTACAACTGCTGGCAAGTCAGACATAATCATTCGTTCTACAATAGCTGCTAAATCACCAAAATGGGTGGGTAAAGCGTAGTATAAAAAATCTTCAATAGTTGTTGTTCCGAGAAGTTCATCTTCTGTATCACAGAGTTGCAGAAACAGACTGACAGCCAAGTTTCTGTCATAATTCAACATAGCGGTTAGTGCCTCTACAGCACAGGCTCTAATCGCCATAGACGAGTCTTGTACTATTTGTTGCAGCGGTTCTTTAAAATAAGCAGCACGGCTTTTATCCGCAAAAATTAGTTTAGCGATCGCGCTTACAGCACTACCTCGTGTAGAATTAATTCCAGCAGTTAAAACATTACCACTATAGTAAATCTGTCCATTGGAAGTCTGGGTACGCCACCACTCTTTGGTTGGATCAGGGTCTGTTAAAGCATACCAAATTACAATATCAAAAGCTTCTTCAGACCAGGGCAATTCAGCTAATTTCTGAAATAGCTGGCTAATTGAGCGACCGCAAGGGTGATTAGGTAATTGGTGGCAACGCTGACATACCCTAAATACAGCAGTAATATCTAATTCAACTTCAGCAATACCCCGTAAAACGGCATCAAAGTATAATGAATTTGCATGATCAGGGAACTGCTGTATCAGTTTACCAAAGCGTTCTGGTTCCTTTTTAACTTCGCTTTCCAAACGACTAGATAGTTGAGCGGCTCCACCAATTACTTCCCCTGTAAGTTGAAATCGAGTGTTTGCATCATTGTAATTATAACGAGCTATAGCTTTTAACCATTGGTTATCCGTCATTTTGTTAGCTGCTTTATCTGGTATTGGAGATGGAATAAGCCAATCTTGTGAGGATTGTGGTGTCTCAATTTTGCCTGGTGCTTCTAATAGCTGTATATTTGAGAACTTGCGTTTCCACTCCTGTAATCGATGATTGACTTCATTAGTGCGTTGAGAAGGAGCAATTCCCTCTAACAAAACAAGTTGGGCATAGCCGCGAGAACGACGACCATCAGCACTTTTTTCCCAGTCCGGATAATAGTTGAGTATCACCCTCTCAATCCGTGCAATTTGTTTTTCTGAACAGTGTTGAGTAATTGCCTCTAAAAGTTCACGAGTAGCCCAGAAAAGAGCAGCATTAGCATTTCCAATACAAATTGAGTATCCTGTTGCTAACCGTTTGGGATTTTCACATAGATAATCAATGGCTTCATTCGCAAATCTAGCCCCATTAGCAGTATAGGCACGGATTAATAGATACTGGATAGTCTCGAATTTAGACTGACGGAGTTCCTGCACAATAGAGGAAAAATCCTCTGGATGGTTCGCAGCCAGATTAGACAGCGCTATCTCCATTGCACTGAGTAAGAGACTTTTGAAGTCATAACCTACACCATATTCCCGGACACTCCAAACTGGATCAAGCCACGGAGGTTCACCTTCTTGTTGAGCTGTCAACTTAATTACTTTGAGTATAAATGGGAGAACTTGAGTCACGAATGAAAAAGGGGCATCACTGGCACTCTTTAGAACTATTTGCTCATCAAGCTGAATCGTGGGATTTGTGAATTGATTATTATTTAATTGATAAGACTCTACAGTATTGAAAATTAGCTCAAAGCGTCGATTCAAATAGTGACCGATAATCTCGCAGGTTCGCTCTGGACATATTTCTGGCAGCGAATAGATACGATCCCAGAATTCTCCGGTGTTAGCTTTCTGATCAATAATACCCGTATCAATTAATCGTAGAAATAAATCAAAGAAGCGACGTTCCCCATTCAAATTACCTCTCTGTACCAAGTCAACTAACCGATTGCACCAAGTATGAGATACGCCGACAAAAGGCTCTATTAACTCAGTGACTCGATCCGACATTTGCTTTTGTACACTTGACAACAGCATGACAGCTTGGTCAACAATTATTCCACTTTCATCCCTGAGCCAATTTTCTATAACGCCATGAGAGTCTAGTAATTGAAACCAAGGAACAGAACTAAACAATGTGCGCCAAACGTGCTGTGTACTCGGATCAGCGTTTTCACCTATCAGCGACTCAATAATCTCCCATTCCTCTTCTTTGGGATCATCCAATGCTGCTAGCAGGGCAAATACAACCTGTTTGATATGGAAGCGGATTTGAGAATGAGTCAGTAGTTCTCTAAGATTTTCTAGGTAACTCTCAAAATCTGCCTCACGTTTATGCAGTAGAATTTGTCGAACTTGGGCGCGGCGAAACAAATGCTGTTCACGGCTGAGTAAAAAGGGTAATAATTCAAGATTCCGATCATCGAAGCGACGCGCAAAGGCGTAATCAAAGAATCCCTCATGAAAGAATGAATACCGCTTACCTTCCTTTACTAAAACATGTTCAGACACCATGGCTTTAGCATCATTATGCCAAGTCTCAAGAACACCTTCTTTTGCGGATAACGTCTGGCGATTACTCATCTCATCACACAGAGCATCTATAACTTGTGTCCACTTAACTGAATCTCCCAAATGTTCTTTTTCAATAACGTCTCGTTTATAATCCCAGAATCGATCGTACAGATCCCTAACTGTGTGGAAACTAAGAATGTTGACATGAGAACCTTCTGCAACTTCTGTTAGCAGTCTGAGGTGTAGAGGAAGGGATAGCAACACTAACTGTTTATTGTTTAAGTGCCTAATATCTAATTTCAATCCGGCAAGAACTTCTCGGACTTTATCATGAGATAGGCAACTAATAGTAACCGTGTCTGCGATTCCATTTTCACCTGTCAACCATTTGATTCTGTAGTCATTGTCCAAATCGAACTTGCGACAAGCTAACAATAATCGCATTCGTGGAAAGGCTTGGGCTTGGTCGATTATCTGCTCTATACATTCAAAAAATTGAGTATTGCGACCAGAAGCCCTACTCACAGCATCAAGCTGATCAATAACTAAGACACAATCACGTTTCTGGGCAATATTAGCCAGAACATGAGCAGGAGAACCGGGTAAATTTTCTAATTGTTCTCCAAGCTGATCTGGGGAGTCTGTTGGCTTTAAACGATCAACACGAAAAGCTATGATTGGTGTACCCGTTTGGCGGATTTTAGTTACAGCTTGTAGAAGAACGCCACTTTTCCCCACTCCCGCTTCACCTGTAACTAATACACCCTGTTTACCATCTGTAGAGGTAAGTTTATCGACAATACTATCTACCTCATCTCTAGGGATGACGTTTCCCGCGATCGCTTCTTTTTCTAACCGATCAACATAGCGATTGTTAAGTTTATATACAGCAGCGATAACATGAGGGTCTTTGCCCCACTCACGACGGCGATAACCTCTTTCTTCAAGTAAATAATGCCAGATATTGTATGATGTCAGTTCTTGATTAGTTCGGTCTAGGGCTAATTCAGCCAATTCAATTCTAATGCTTTTAGGATCGCCCTCAACCAAAGCAGATAGGCGATTTTCTACAGCATCAATAAGTAGTTTTTCACTAATTGTTTCAACAAAAATATGTTGGAGAGCTTCATAACCCTCTGTTTCAGAGCAATTGAACCACTTTTGACGGAGATTATGGAAGGAACCCGATAGTGTCTGGTTAAGGAACTTTTGCTCAAACACTGTCCACGATCCAGCATCTCTCGCTCGTTCAGCTAACTCGTTTAGTTCATCTGCATCCTGAGTAGAAACAAAAATGCAAGAAACGTCGGGATTATTACCAAGTTTTCGCCAAAAGTCTGATAAGACTTGAACTTGTTTATCTTCCAAACCCTTTATTGTCCAACGTCCACGTCCACTTTTTTGGCGCTTCACTTGGTGATACTCTAACCCAGTCTGGCGACGCAGGCAAAACTCGAAAGCATCCTCACCGACTTCTTCTAGGGTGATGGAATCGGCTTTCTCATCCATCACATCGATCATGCAATAGATAGTCCACCGAGCTTCATAGCGGTTACCAATTTTATCGGCTGCGCCACCAGGTAAAGGCATATCGTATCTCTCTCAAACGGCTGCGTTAGAAAAGGTAACAGTGTTATAGCTGGCTAGAGTTTCCTTGTCTCTATTATCCGCGATCGCTATAGTGGTATCGAGCTTGGAGAAAATCGATGCGATCGTCACTCACCACATAAACTGTTCTATTATCACTTGTGTAATCTTACTGCAACTGCTCCAACCAATCCACTAAATCCGCCACCTCCGAAAAATCCAACAGCGCTTCTGCTAACGCTTCCAACTGCGCGATAGGTAATCTCCTAACCCGTTCAATTAATACTGGCTCAACCTCACCCAACCGCCGATTAAGCTGACGGACAATCAAATTCACCTCTCCTGCTCGTGGCTGCTGCTGATCTAACCAATCTACTAGATCTCTAACTTCAGAAAAATCCAATAGCGCTACCCCTAACGCCTCTAGCTGTTCGGGAGCTAACTCGCTAACCCGCTCAATTAATGCTGGTTCAACCTTACCCAGTCGCCGCTCAATCAAACGCCTAATCAAGCTAAATATACCTTGTTGCATAATATCTTGATAAATTACAGAACCACGCATCATATCCTCCCGCAAAAACCGACGAATTAAATCTTTTTCAAACCGTAACCCCGCGAGAATTTCTGTACAACCAGAAATATTTTGTCGCTGCTCCCTATTAGGAATTCTAGCGACTTGTTCCGCTACCTGCGCCAACAATCCTTGAGGCTCCTCTGTTCGCGCCAATGTCGCCAAAGGTAACAGTGTTGGATTAGCTAGAAATGTTGCTGGTTCTTGTTCCCACAGGCGAACTACTCGGTAGCGGTGAATCGTTGTCTCGTCTCGATATTCCTCAGTAAAAGCAACTTCATTGGTTGTCTCCTGTAAAAAGATAACCACCTGTACCACAGCACAACGATATTGTCGCTTCAACCTTACCGAGTAATCCAGCATCCGAAACGGAATCGGTTGGTTAGAGTAGGGTAGCGTTTGAAACTCAATATGCAAGATTTGATTAGCTGTTCGCAGGAAGCTGACAGCATCTGCACGAATAGGCTCTAAAGTCAACTCGGTTTTGAGTACCTCAACCTCCTGAGATTCAATGGCAAGTAACCAGTCGGCAAATGCGACTGGATATTGTTCCGCCAAATACTTACATACATTGTCGTAACTCAACCGATTGCTTCTCTCCTCACTCCAGCACAATTATGGTTGCTTGAAAAAAGCAATTATACTCCCTTGTGCTTACCGTAACTGCTCAAACCAACCCACTAAATCTGACACGCCCGAAAAATCCAATAGCGCTTCTGCTAAGGCTTCCAACTGCGCGATCGATAATCCCCGAATCCGCTCCATTAACGAGGGTTCCACTTCACCCAACCGTCGCTTGAGCTGACGTGTAATCAAAGCCACCTGTCCTTCTCGTCGCTGTTCCTGCTCCAACCAAACCTCTACATCTGCCATTTCTGACCGATTAAAAAGTACCTCCACTAACGCTTCTAATTGCTCAACCGATAATCCTTGAACCCGCTCAATCAACGATGAATTAATCTCACCAAAACGTAAATAGAGTAAGCGCCTCACCAAAGACAGTGCTTCTTGTTTTCTAGACTGTTCCCAAATATCTTGATAAATCACAGAGTCACGCATCATATCCTCCCGCAAAAATCGACGAATTAAATCTTTATCAAACCTTAACCCCGCAAGAATTTCCGTACAACCGGAAATATTTTGTCGCTGCTCCCTATTAGGAATTTTAGCGACTTGCTCCGTCACCTGCGCCAGCAACCCTTGGGGATTTTCCGTTCGCGCCAACGCCGCCAGAGGTAACAGTGCTGGACTAACTAGAAATGGTGCAGGATTTTGTTCCATAAGCGAATAACGCGATAGCGGTGCAATGTGGTACTATCTCGATATTCTTCGGTGAAAACGACTTCGCTGGTTGTTTCTTGCAAGAAGATAACAACTTGTGTAACTTCACACCGATACTGTCGCTTTAAACGCACAGAATAATCAAGCATTCGTAGCGGAATAGGTGGGTTAGAATAGGGTTCAGTTTGAAACTCAATATGCAAGATTTGATTAGCTGTTCGCAGGAAGCTGACAGCATCGGCACGAATAGGCTCTAAAGTCAACTCGGTTTTGAGTACCTCAACCTCACCTGATTTAATGGCAAGTAGCCAGTCGGCAAATGCGACTGGATATTGTTCTGCCAGATACTTACATACATTGTCGTAACTCAACCTGTTGCTTTTCTCCTCTATTACTTAGGGTTTGCTGCACAACTGCAAAACCCTTATCTATAAAGGCTTTGAGTAGCATGGACATTGGAGCATCTTCAAGGAAATAGGGTAAAACCCTTTCATACCCTTGCACCGCTATCAGGGAAAATGTATCATTGCTTCCCCTGCTTCCCCTGCTTCCCCTGCTCCCCCTGCTTCCCCTGCTTCAAGAGTTCCCTACCCCTCCACACCTGCAGCAGACTCTACTTACCCCACCGCCAGAGGATTTAACCAGCGTATAATCTCTAATTTAAGTCGATTTAAGTCACGATAAACGCCTTGCTTCATCCATTGACCGATCGCATCGAAGGGAGTAAATGCATCTCCCGTTTTCCAGTTGACATCTTGTCCCAAGGGTGTTATATGATTTCCCGGTAACATTTGCAGCACAACCATATTAGGAAATCGCTGTTGCAGAACAGGTGATAGGATTGCGGTTTGGTCTATCTCGTCATTGATAAATTTAATCAGTAAATTGCGGCGGACGACGTATTGCTGGGCAATCAGTTCGTTGGTTTGTTGGGGTGAGGGGGTAAATTCAACGTCAAAGGCTGGCTTGATATTCAACTGCTTGAGGAACGTCAACTGATCCAGCACGTTGAACTGTTCCAGAAATGGGATCGCCTGTTTAGCCGGGTAGTTGTTGAAGGAAATCAAAATATTACCCGCCCGTTCCACAGAATACAGACTGCCAATCAGCAGATGCAGTTTACAACCCATGCTATGTCCGACACCGTAGATGGGTAAATACTGTTTCTTGAGTAGTCTTGTGGCTTTGAGGCGATCTAGGGTAGTCTCAAAACGGTTGAGGACTTCCCGGGCGATCGCAACGTGATCTAAAGTATTGATAAACGGCGTAGCTACAACCAGGTAACCCTGACGCCCTAATTGCTCAAGTAGCCAACGGTAGGTGACTTGGGGCGCAGCCGCAATAAATGCCCCACCCAAAAAATGCACGATACCAATGGGATGGGAAGGAATTAAAACCCAGCTACCAGATAGTTCTTGCCAGTCCATAGGAAGAGAGGGAAGTTTATATATCTTTATATCTTGACATTCTTCCGGCTGAGTGGCGTTACTCATACCCCTACCCCACCGATTTCGATACCTCCCGTGACAAGTCAGATCGGAAGCCATACGGCAAAGGAGAAGGCCCCTGGGGGAACAGGTAATCATCACTTAACCATTTACCATCATCAAGTATGATTTATATCTTTGATTTAAAATTATTATCCTATAATGATTTCCTGATTGGATCAGGTCTGTAAACTGTTAGATAAGCTTTTTGTCACTGACTAGGTATATCCCATAGCAATCATGATTAAATCCAAACTGCTTTTGACAAGTCTCCTTTCTACCGTAACCGTTACAGGTAGCCTCTTACTGACCACTGTCAGCCCAACTCAAGCCCTCCCTTGTTCCTTTGGTAAAAAGGGTATGTCTCCAACTGCTTCTGGAGAACCTTCTAGTCTGGTTGGTAATAAAATCGACCTCTACAAAAAATTCGGTATCGCTAGTGTTGGTATCGCCGCCGTAGCCGGAGGTTTTGTCGCTGTTAAAAAACTCAAAGCACGTCAGAGTCAACCCACTGAGGCAACTGTCACGGATACGCCCTTATCTGAATCCTTCGAGATTTATAACTTTGCTATACCTGTTCCTCCAGAAGCAGTGGCGGCTTCAACTCCTGAAGCCGAGGCTTCTGAGCGGGATGTCACCTCAGTAAGCTAGTTCAATTGGCTTATTTTGGGTAAGGTGGGTAAGAGCGAGGTGCTTTTCACCAACCTTGCCCTAAAAGGGAAAAGGATTGACCAATCCAGTTTGGACTCAGACACCTAGAGGTGACTTGTCGATAGCACTTGGGAAATAATGCAAAATTGGCGGGAGTTGATACCCTAGAGGTGTTGACCAAATCCAAGGAAAATAAATATGGCACAAGCTAAAGTCGGTGATACCGTCAAAATTCACTACACAGGTAAATTAAAGGACGGTACAGTCTTTGATTCTTCCCTGAATCGCGAACCGATAGAATTCACCATTGATGCTGGACAGGTCATTCCAGGTTTCGAGCAAGCTGTTTTGGGTATGACTCCTGGGGATTCCAAAACCGAAATGATTCCTACTGATAAAGCTTACGGTCCCCATCGCTCAGAAATGGTACTGGAGGTTACCCGAGACAAAATGCCCCCAGACTTGAATCCCGAAATCGGCCAGCAATTACAAATTCAACAACCCAACGGGCGAGTTATTCCAGTGGTGATTACCGATGTCACCGACTCGAATGTGAGATTAGATGCCAACCATCCTCTGGCAGGACAAGACTTAACCTTTGATATTCAGTTAGTTGAAATTTCTTAACCCAAGATTGTCGGTTCTCCCGTACCTACGGTGATAAGCAAACCTGATGATTCCTAAAAACTTGGGGGGTAGTGCTTTCAAAACAATGTTTTTAGGGAAACTATCACAAATAGAGAGTTTTCCACCACAAGTACAGGAGAGCCGAAAGACAAGGCACAATCAACATCCCCTAAGAACCCGGCGTTTCCCTCACACTGAAACTCGTCATTTCCAAGATTGCCCCGCGTCGCTGCAAATCAAGCATACTGGCTTCAGAGAGTCCCTCGTTCTCTCCAAATCGAGCGTTCTCTACCTCGGTAATCTTCAGATCAACTCCCGTAAGATTGGTATTGCTCAGATTGGTATAGCTTAAGTTAGCCCGATTCAAATTAGCCTGATTTAAGTTAGCACCACTCAGGTTCACACCGAACAGATCAGCACCACTGAGATTAACCCGACTGAGATTGCTTCCCCTCAAATCAGCACCGCTGAGATTCGCACCACTTAAGTTGGTATCACTTAAGTCAGCCCCAATTAAAAAAGCACCACTCAGGTCAGCGCCCACCATAATAGCTTGCTTTAGGTTTGCGCCAAATAAGTTCGCACCACTTAAGTTGCCTCGACTGAGATTAACTTGAGTGAGATTAACCCGGCTGAGATTAACATCCGCTAAGTCAGCATCCATGAGGTTCGCCTCAATCAAAGTCGCGCCCCTGAGATCAGCCTGCATCAGGAAAGTGCGGCTCAGGTTAGCTGAACTTAAATTGACACCGCTTAAGTTAGCCTGTTTAAGGTTAGCGCCACTAAGGTTGACTCGGCTGAGATCCGTATTGCTTAAATCGGCGTCAATCAGTTGAGTACCCCTGAGATCAGCACCACTCAAATCAGCACCAATCAAGTCAGCACCGTTGAGATCAGCACCCATGAGATTGACCTTCCTCAGATTAGCACCCCGAAAATTCCTTTCCCGGGCTAGATAACGCCGCAGGAGTTCGTTAGTATCCATAATGTTTGGGGAAAACTGGAGTTGTATTATCAATGTCCCAAGGATTTCTCCAAGCATTGTGATGGGTGTTACCCCTCACCCCTACCAGAGCGAAATATGCTATGAGTGACTCAATAAAGCAAAAGTTCATCAAATCTTTACACGCTTTTCATCATAGCTAAACATAAAATGCCATCCGGGGGTGCAAACTAGTTAAGTAAGGGAGCTTAAACGCATTCCAACGTGGTCGTTATTCTCCTGTTTAGTGTTTAGGTTGTTTGGGAATCCCCTAGCGGTGTCTTTAAGGCTTACCTAGGGGTTTTTTTTAGGGGATTTTTTAGCTTGTCCGACGCCGCACGCTCACCTTCGTCTAGGTACGCTAACGTGCTGCTTCGCTAACATAGCATAATTTCTCAACTGGGCGTGGGGTGAATCCTGCTGATTTAAAGATGGTAGGTGGGAACGGCTGAATGATAATGGTGAAAGCTGATCAGTAAAGCGATCACGATGAGAAGTTGAACGGTAGGTGTGATGATCAGCCATATTTGCCAGCAATGCACCTGAAATTGAACAACTTAGGTTACAGTTGTTAACCCTAGTGTTACATTCAACTTGGCGAACTGCAAGCAGAGCCTTATGCGTTGGGTTCCGTTAATATTTATGAAGGATGCAAGTCATCCTGTTTCAAGGAAGAAAGTCACTCAGGTTGTCCCTCCTATACTCCCCTGCTTTCGGTCAGAATCCGCTCAAACTAACATTTTGTTTCGTTCATGAATGGTAGCTCAATCCCAAACGACCAACCCGGGTGGTCACTCGATGAACGTGATCCCCAAACAATCCAATCTTTCATGCCCTTATGGGGGTGGTTTTACCACTACTACTTTCGGGTGAAAACCGATGGCTGGCATCACATTCGGGATCAGGGCAACGCCTTATTTGTGGGTTCTCACAATGGCGGACTCGTCGCGCCGGATATGATCATGGTCATGTATGACTGGTTTCGGCGTTTTGGTACCGAACGTCCGGTTTATGGTTTGATGCACCCCAATGGCTGGAAAGTTGACCTAAACACGGCACGACTAGCGGCTAAGACGGGGGCAATCAGGACTCATCCCAAAATGGCGATCGCAGCTTTGCGTCGAGGCGCTAGTGTCCTTGTCTATCCTGGGGGCGCTCAGGATGTCTTTCGTCCCCACAGCATGCGTAATAAAATTCATTTGGCGGGGCGTCAGGGGTTCATTAAGCTGGCATTGCGGGAAGGTGTACCAATTATACCCGTTATTTCTTATGGCGCTCATGATACGCTGATTGTCCTAGCAGATTTTTACGAACAGGTTCGACAACTACACGATTGGGGGATTTTCCCGTGGCTATTTGGTCTTGATCCGGAAGTTTTTCCAGTTTATTTAGGTTTACCGTGGGGATTGGCGATTGGACCTCTACCCAATATTCCCTTGCCTGTCCCGATTTACACTCGTATTTGTGCGCCGATTGTCTTTGAACGGTATGGTCGTGATACAGCCAGCGATCGCGAGTATGTCAATGCTTGCTATGAAAAAGTCTGCACTCAGATGCAATGGGAACTTGACTGTTTAGTTAAGGTGGCTAGTAAAATTTGATCTGGCTAATGAGAATGACAGCAATTTGGCGAAAAAGGGGATATGGTGAGAAATAAGTGGCAAGATGCAACATTGTGTTGAGTTGAGGATAGTAACTTGAGTAATTCTACCGATCAGTCTCCAGGCGTCTCTCGTCAGGATTTGGATTACTGGTTAGAGCGTCAGATAGAATACCAACGGACTCTTAATGTCATTGAATCAAAAGGAGAAAACAGTGAAAGTGTGTGGAAACTGAGAGGTAAGCTCGAAGCTGTAGGAGAAACGATTGCTTACCTACAACGGAAGCTCAATAACTTTTAGGGCATTAGTTTATTAATGGTAGTTGGTGGTCAAAACAGCCGGGGAGTTCTCCTTTGCAAAAAACCCAGTGATAGTATCACTGGGTTCATAAGGGCTGCTGTAATAACTGAAGAAGATGTCGTTAGTGAGTATTTTATTGGCTCAAAGTTAAGTCTTGTTTATTCGCAGATTAAAATTCACTATAGAAAATAAAAAAACTTGAGTTATATTCTGAAAAGGAAACAATAGAAACTGATAATTGTATTCTCCCATTCGGTTAAGCGTCAACTACCTCGCCCATAGCTAAGCTATGGACGAGGCTTTATTTATCCTGATGTTGACCAGCCTAAGTTCTAATAGAACGCTCAGGAGTTCAGTCGTGGGAAACCTCTCGCCTAATGAGCTAACGAACAACGCCCTGTTGAGAAGCAACTTCCATGGGCTTCATCAGGTAGAGTCTCAGGAACTGCCAGCCATTAGAGACATAATAGGGCAGCTTCTTGAAAAATTGCAGGAACTTCGGACTGTTGGAGTTAACAATTTCCGTCAACTTTTCGTTATTGGTAATACAGACTTCCAAACGTTCGTAGAACTTGGGATGTTCCACGTCTAAAATCACTGGGAATACCCGTGCAGCGGTTTCGTTGGTCTTCTTAATCACATGCTTATCATACTCGCGGGCATCTAAACCAATCGACTGATAGAAATCAGACCGTTGGATGTCATTTAGATACATGGTCGCAAATACCGACAGCAGGAAGAAGCGAGACCACAGCTTTGCCTGCCAATCATTTAACATTTGCGGTTGAGCTTTCATGATCGCATCAAAGAAATCCCCATGGCGATTTTCATCTTGACACCAGTTTTCAAAGAACCGGAAGATGGGATAAATGCGATCTTCAGGATGGGCTTCGAGATGGCGATAAATGGTGATGTACCGCCAATAGCCAATCTTCTCCGACAAATAGGTGGCGTAGAAAATGAACTTCGGCTGGAAGAAGGTGTACTTCTTATTCTTGGTCAAAAATCCCAAATCCAGCGCCAGATTGAAATCTGACATCGCCTTGTTCAGAAAACCAGCGTGACGTGCTTCATCACGAGACATCAAGATAAAACACTCTGCCAGGATTGGGTTTTTGTGTTTGATACGACGACCCAATTCTTTATACAGTAGGAATCCAGAGAATTCTGCTGTACAAGAACGCTCTAGAAATTCAACAAACAAGCGGCGGGTTTCACCGTCGATATGCTCCCAAGACTGCTCAAACTCAGCGTCCCGGACGAAGTGGTGGCGATTATAGTCTGCACGAAACTCTTCAAGAATCGCCAACAGCTCATCTTCATTCGGCGAGATATCCATCTGCGCCATGGCTTCAAAGTCTGTGGTGTAGAACCGAGGCGTCAGGATGGTATCCTTCGCTGGGGATTTAACGCCCGGTCTGATTTCTTCAAAGCTAGGTTTTTTAAGGGTATCTACCATTTTTGTTTTACTCGTTATCTTTTACTTACGATTTTGGACTTGAGAATATAAACTACTCAGGTTTGCCTAGCGGCTGAAACCTGAGTTTTCAGTAGCCCTGAAGTCATCAAACAAGCTTTGCTGAACATATTTAGCAGTTCGGTTTAACTCGCACGATAACCCCGTGCCTCTAGGCTGGTTTATAGACAGCCCCACAAGTGCAATATTATTGGCTCCATTAAAGTCAGCATCCCCATGCCAACCACAATGCCCACACTTAAAAGTCTTGCCACTACGGTAAGACTTTCCCTTTACGGGATGAATGTGCAAGCAGTTGTGACACATTTGGGAAGTATAGGCAGGAGAAATGGGGATAACCTGAACACCAGCACTCCTGGCTTTATATTCGATGAACATTCGCAGTTGATAAAATGCCCACGAATTCGAGCGCCTACGTTCTGTCTTGTTTCTTGGCTGCTGGTTTGTTCTTTCCCGAATCCCGGTAAGGTCTTCTATGGCGATTGAGGCACTTAACTCAACCCCTCGTCTGACTACCGATTTGGATATGTTGTGATTGAGCCATTGTTGATACCGTCTTTCTCGTCCCGACAGCCGTGTCAAAACTTCTCGACATCTACGCCGAGTTGTCCTCGTGCCTTTCGGGGCTTTCTTCTGGAGAGACGCTCTAACTTGGGAAAACCTATCTCGAACTTGCTTGATGCCAGTGCCGTCCCACTTCTGGCCAACGGAAGTTACCGCAATGTCGCGGCGTCCTAAGTCAATACCCAGGGTCTTGCTGGTATCTGTTGGTTCGGGTGCGCCGTCCTTAATCTGAATGTGCAGGTAGTAGTGACCATCACGGTGTCTGCATAGCTGAGCCGAAGTTGGATTTCTCCCTTTAAGTTTTCCTCTTTGGTAATTCCCCGCCTTCAGTTCAATTCGTTCTCTGCCGTGAATGGTAGCAAGGCTTATTGTCCAGTCTTGTTCTCTGAATCGAAACAAGTCTTTATCACAGTCCATGCTACTTGGGGCAAAACCCTTAATAGTCTTATCTTTGTGTTTGGCAACCTTGCGGTTAGCGGCAACTCTCGCACAAGCCCTGACTGCCATGGGGAGCCACCAAATTAAACTTCTCCTTGATGGTTTGGTAAACCAGAGACTGGATAGCAATTTTGTTGGTTAGCTTAGGATCTGTGTTTTCGTTCACATAGTTACAAGCATCCGCAAACGCCTGAAGGGTTACCTCTAAGAAGGCAACTTGTTCAGGCGTTGGTTGGAGTTTTACAACTATCGTGAGAACTTGTTTCATAGCTAAATTATACGACCTAGTGGGACAGGGATTGAAAATAC